>JBKEHQ010000015.1:0-21182 GCA_046710875.1 Candidatus Thalassarchaeaceae archaeon | reverse complement strand
CTCTATTACACTTTACTGTAATGTCATCTAATAATATCATGGAATGAGACAAAGTAAATCTTTCTGCTGAAGAATTAGCCAAATCTCTTTCATGCCATAGTAATGCATTTTCATAGGATGGTATAATCATAGATCTAACAATTCTAGCCAATCCGCATGCATTCTCAGCAGTAATTGGATTCTTTTTATGGGCCATAGTTGATGATCCTACTTGCTTCTCAGTATCAAAATATTCAGCGACTTCTGCAATTTCACTTCTTTGTAAATTTCTAACTTCTTGAAGAATTTTTTCTATACTTGTAGCTACATTAGCCATCCATCCTACCCATTCAATGTACCGATCTCTTCCTACAACTTGCGTTGTAGCCATAGGAGTTTCCAAGCCTAGGTTAGACATTATCAATTCTTGTAGTTCGAATGCCATTTCCCCTTGGGCGGCTCCTGTACCAACTGCTCCTAAAAATTTACCAGTTATTACCCTAGGAGTTAATTCTTCTAACCTTTCCATGTGCCTTCTGAATTCATCAACCCAAACTGCTACCTTTAATCCGAAGGTGATTGGTACAGCTGCTTGCCCATGAGTTCTTCCGAGCATAACTGTATTTCTTTCCCTTTCGGCTATGTCGCACATGGTTTTAAGCAAAATTGTTGTAGTTTCTATTTGTAATTTTATACTATCTTTTATTTGAAGGGCTACTGCGGAATCAACAATATCGTTGCTTGTTGCGCCTAAATGAATACACCATCCGGCTTCACCAGCCACTTCTGCCATTGCTTTAGTTAATGCCATGATGTCGTGCCTTGTTTCCATTTCTATTTCATCTACTCTATCTGCTGTAACTATGCCAGGATCAGCGATATCTGCAATTTTATCGTAATGTTCGGCACTAACTCTACCTAATTTACAATGTGCCCATACAAGGGCCCTTTCTACTTCTAACTGCCTAGCATGTCTGCCTTCTCTGGACCATATTTGTTTTGCTTCTTCTCTTCCATAACGATAGTCTAGAGGGGATACAGGCATGTCTCTCTCCAAATGCCACTAAGACACGGTGTTTGATGTTTAGCATTGAGTGATATCGGCTTCTTCTATTTCCCATAAACCCCTTCCTGATTTAAAATGAATTTTTCCAGTACATTTTATTTTATTTCTCATGTGCGGGCCCGATAACGTTATAGTTTCAAATTCTCCCCCCTCGCCATCTAAATTAAATCTAAATAGATTAGATAATTCTATTAATTTTAATAAATTATCTTTCGTTAGAGATGTACCTAGCCATTCCTCATCCAATCCTTCGCATGAAACTGAAATAAATTTTATTTCAAAACCTAATTCTATTAACGAATTCATGTGATCTATTGGGTCCTTATGCCAAAGTGGTGAAAATGATATTATTCCTAAACTTTCACACATTCTCTCAATTCTTGTTTTCTGATAATCGGACCTTAATGCACCTGTTACTAATGCATCAATTTTTAATTTTCCCATGAATATATCTATATTTTGATGTTTATTGATATGTTCAGGCCATATTGAATTATATGCTTTTAAATTATCATTTTTTCCCAATATTGAGTTTTTTAAATCTAACATTTCTAGATCTTCCTTTCCGCTAGATTCAACTGGTAACCAAGGGACATTCATACATACTGATTGAAATGCAGAAATAAAAGTTCCTGGAATTTGGAACATCATCGAATCATCTCCTTTAATTCCGATAGTGATAATTGCAACAGTTTCCCAACCTTGCATCATAGCCCACCATGCGGCATATGCAGAATCCTTACCTCCGGAGCAAAGAATAGCGACTCTCATGACGTTCCGATTATGACTTTAGAGATGAATGCCACCCATAATGAGAGTGTTAACGACTAAGATTGATAAGAGATGCTTATGGCATTGATGGATATGCAACCGAGCGGACGCGGATATGATCACGGAGTTTCGACATTTTCACCAGATGGTCGTCTTTATCAAGTAGAATATGCAAGAGAATCAGTAAAAAGAGGCACTACTACTGTTGGATTAAAATACAAAGATGGGGCTGTACTTATTGTCGATAAGAGGATATCAAACAAGCTAGTAATAACAGATTCAATAGAAAAAATGTACCAAATCGACGATCATATAGGCATGACTACTTCCGGATTAGTTGCAGATGCTAGACAATTAGTGGACAAAGCTAGAGTCCAGTGCCAGATTAATAGGATGACATTTGGAAGTCCAATTTCTATGATTACTTTAGTAAAGAAAATGTGCGATTACAAACAGTCGTTTACTCAATATGGCGGAGCTAGGCCTTTTGGTACTGCATTACTCATTGCGGGCGTAGATGATGAGGGTGTTCATCTGTTTGAAACAGATCCATCTGGTGCTTACCAATCTTATCAAGCAGGTGCCATTGGACGAGGCAGGACTACGGTAATAGATCACTTTGAAAAATCTTGGAAAAGTGGAATGACACAAAATGCTGCTATAAAATTAGGTTTAGAGGCTCTTCAAGAATCTTTAGAAGACAGTTTAAACAAAGACACAGTAGAAATTTCTGTAGTAGACACCAATGGTTATAATAAATTAGACAGAGAAACTACATTAAAACATCTCTCTAAGTTTAAATAATAATCTTCACTACTTCTTAAGTTCTACTACGCTTCAGCCTATACATGGTTAGTTTAGATGACGCTGTCTTAGCCCGGCTTGAAAAGGGTGGGTCGAGATATGAAATTCTTGTTGACCCTGATATGGTTCAAGAATGGAAACAAAATAATGAATCTGTAAAATTACTGGACTTATTGGCAACTGATCAAATCTGGTCTGATGCCAGTTCTGGAGATAGGCCGACCTCAGAGGCTTTAATCAATATATTCGGTAGTACGGATTTAATGATTTGTGTAAAAAAAATATTACTAGAAGGATCAATACAATTAACGACTATTCAAAGGAAAAAAATAGTTGAAGATAAGAAAAAGAAAATTATTAATGAAATAGCATCTACTGCTACGGATCCTAAGACTAAATTACCTCATCCAGCAAGTAGAATAGAAATTGCATTAGATGAAGCGAGATTTTCAGTTGATCCATTTTTATCCATTGAACGGCAAGTACAAGATGCAATTAAAATTTTAAAACCCTTGATTCCTCTTCAGTTTGTTACTGTAAAGTTGGCTTTTCGTATCGCAGGAAAAGATTATGGAGGAGTTAATCAATTATTAAGAAACTCGATTAAGAAGGAAGAATGGCTGAGTGATGGCACATGGGTTTGCGTCATAGAAGTCCCAGGTGGAATGAAAAACGAAATTATTAGCCGAGTTTCTCAAAGGTCTTCTGACGCAGATGTCAAGGAATTAGATTAGTATTTATCCTCTTGATACTTTCATCAAGATTATCAATGAATGGCCAGTCGCGCGGCTTGATAACATGAGTGGAAAGAATAATGCGGACGGTCCGCAAGACTCTCAGATTGTAATTCCAGGAGAATATCTCGGACTTTCTGAAGAGTTTGAAGCAGGTCATGGAGTTATCATTAGAAATGATAATCTCATGGCAACAAAAAATGGTATAATAAAAATTAATGGTAAGATAATTTCAATTGAACCGTTACATTCTCAATACGTTCCTAGGCCAAGTGATTTGGTGATAGGATTTGTCGAAGGATGTACTAACAATATTTGGTTTATAGATATTGGAGCCCCATTTAATGCAATATTGCCTATGAGCTTAGGGCCTTCAAAAGCATCTTTTGGATCTACAAGGCAGGTTCTAGATATCGGCGAAGCAATCCTATGTAGAGTTCAAGAAGTCGAAGAAACCCACTCAAGTGTCGTGACTATGAAAGGAATGGGGCTTAGAAAAATTAAATCAGGAAGCATCGATGACATTGATCCTCATTTAATTGTTGAATTATCTAGAGATGGAAATAATTCATTAAGAAATATGAAAGAAACAAATGATTGTAGAATAATTACTGCCGATAATGGTAGAATTTGGATTGATGGTGAAATCGATGGCATCATATCAGTCAGAAATGATCTAAATGAAATATCAATAAATTCTCGTTTATTGAAACAAGGAGGAGTCGCATAATGGGTGGTTACGGAGATATAAAGATGATAGATGAAAATGGATTACGTATGGATGGTAGGTCTGCTACTGACGTCCGACCCATTACAATTGAAACCGGAGTTGTACCTGTAGCAGATGGAAGTTGCCGGATGACTTGGGGGACCAATGATGTTATTGTAGCAGTTTATGGCCCAATGGAAGCTCATCCTAGGAAAATTCAACGTCAAGATAGAGCAGTGTTGGATGTAAGATATAATATGGCTCCATTTTCAACTACTGATAGAATAAGGCCAGGCTTTAACCGAAGAAGTAGGGAGATAAGTAAAGTAACTGCAGACGCTTTAGCTAGCGTAGTATTACTTGAAATGTATCCAAGATCTAAAATTCGTGTAGAAATAGAAGTTATTTGTGCAGAAGCAGGTACCCGATGTGTGGGTCTGACGGCTGCATCAGTAGCCCTAGCAGATGCAGGTATACCGATGACGGATATGGTAGTTTCAGTGGCATCAGGTAAAATAAATGATGTAGTAGTATGTGACTTAAACAAAGAAGAGGACAATTATGGTGAAGCAGATCTGCCTATGGGAGTACTGCCTAATACTGGTGAAATTGTATTCTTACAAATGGATGGTGACTTATCTCCTGAACAATTTCAAACAGCTTGGGATTATAATGTAAATGCCGCAATGGAAGTTCACAAAATTATGGTCGAAGCTCTCAAAAATGGAGGTGCCAAATAATGGCTATACCATTAGTACCTAAAATTCTTCGATCTCATCTTTTGGAATTAGCATCCAAAGATGAAAGAATCGATGGAAGGGCCCGTTGGGAAGGCAGGCAAACTAAGTTAGAAGTTGATATCTTGCCACGTGCAGAAGGCTCAGCAAAGGTTACTATGGGAGATACCATAGTTTATGCTGGAGTTAAATTTCAACTTATGACTCCATACTCTGACCGGCCCAATGAAGGCGGATTGATGTGTAGTGCTGAAGTGAGGCCTGTTGCTGGTAGAAATTGGGAACCAGGGCCACCTAGCGCAGAGTCAATAGAACTTGGAAGAGTAGTTGATAGAGGAATTAGGGAATCTGGATGTATCGATGTCAAAAGTTTATGCATTATCCCAGGAGAAAAAGCGTGGCAAGTAATTTTGGACTTATTCGCTATTTCTGATGATGGTAATTTATTTGATGCATTCGCACTTGCTGCAATAGCAGCTTTAAAAAATGCTAAAGTCCCATGTGAGAGATTCGAAGTCGGAAAAGATCATCTTCTAGATGTTTCATCAATGCCAATAATGTGTTCTTATCACAAAGTAGGCAACAGATTCGTTTATGATGCTAGTAAGAAAGAAGAATTAGGCGGAGATGAGAGAATTCATATCACGCTTGGAGAGGCGAATCATGTCCACTCTCTTCAGAAGGGTCTAAAGGGAATATTCTCGGCGGACGAATTCGTAGAAATAATGGAGAAGGCCAAAGACACGTCCAAGGAACTTCGTAAATTAGTAAATTCAGTAGTAGGTGAGTAAAATGGCAAAAAGAACTCAAAAGGCTGGAGCAACAGCCAGATTCGGAGCTAGATATGGTGTTAGTGTAAGGCGTAGAGCCGGTGCAGCATTAATCAAAAAATCAAAAAATTATACTTGCCCAGTATGTCAATATCAGAAAGTTACACGCAAAGTCGCAGGAATATGGGAATGTAAAAAATGTAGTCACGTATTCTCCGGAGGTGTGTGGGAACCTTACACACGTGCAACTGATGCTAATTCCAGAATTATCAGGAGATCTGTTGAAGGTGCAACAGCTACTGATATGACTATCATTGCTCAACAAGCAGCAATAGAGTATGAAAAAGTATTAATTGAGAGTGCTTCAAATGTTAAATCAGAAGAAGAATGATTGTTTAGTTTTGACATTACGAATATCTTCGGATAATAATGAATCCTACTCAGCTAGTCTTACGACTGAAGCTGAATTCAAAGTTGAGGACAATCATCTTGTCATTGTTGAAACTGCTCCTAGTTTTGTAGATTTGAGGGCTAGATGGAATACTATAATGAGAGGCCTTATAGCATCTGAACATGTACTAAAGTCAGTAGAGGATGAGAGTTGATTATGTCGGAAGAAAATAGATCCACGGAGTTACAAGCTATAGTTCAAGAATTACAAATGATTAGAAATCAAATACAGTCTTTCTCATCCCAAATTTCCGAGTACGGCCTAACCTTAGATGCTCTTCAAAACCAAGATCCTGACAAGTCGGTCTACCAGTCACTAGGAAATCTTTTGTTGGAAGTAGATGATAGGGTTAAATTAACCTCTGAACTTTCACAATCAAAGTTAAATGTTGAAAATCATTTGAATAAGTTGGTAGAAAGAGAACAGTCATTAAGAGCTAAATATGATGAATTAGTATCTGCATTTGAATCAAAGTGATAAATATGGATGTCATTGATAGTGATGTACCTAATTTAATTATGGATTTTTCCATACTTCAACACTTGCTCAAAGACGGAAATAATAAAGATGCCATATTATTGTCCGAAGATCTATTAATTCGTTCTAGGGGCCCTTTAGAACGAAATCATATATATGAAGCTAAAATAAGGATGGAAAGGGCCTTGATTGGTGCAATTAATGAAGATGACATTGGTAAAGAATTACGTTGGTGCGTTGATAGATTAAACGCTTCAGATCCTTATTCATCATCACACGGACTCGCACTATTGAATTTAGCGGCTTGGCATTCAAATAAAAATGAAACAATGATGGCACTTGCTACTCATGCCGATATATCTGCAATTTTAGGACATCCTAGGGAAATTTTAGGCCTATCTAGATTAGAATCAGCAAGAATTTTAATTGGAATGGGGGATTATGAGCCTGCAATGAGGCATATGTGGATTGCAAGAAATGAGTTTTCAGAATCTTCTATGGTTCATGAAAATCTAGTTAGCAATCTAGAATGGCTGGATATGGCACTAGATGACGTCGATGAAAATTCTCCAAATATGGAATCTCGGATTAAGGATGCCAAGCCAAGAGATAAACCAGGTAATTCAGTAATTTCATCAAATCCTGAAGATATTAAGTTAGTTGTGGAAGAATTAATTCCAATTATTTTTCAAGATTTATCAGGTAAAAGCCGTACAGATTTAGGGATTATCATTGATGCTTCTAATATCTTAGAAGTAAAAATCTGGAAAGAAATTCTACTTAAGCGAATTAATGAAATTCAGGATCCTAGGGTCTTGGAAGTACTCCAATCATGATTTCTAATTTTATTTAATTCATCTATTGACCATCCCATTCTTTCCGGTATCTCAATGCACCAACCAACTTCATGTATGGCATCATCATCCGATTCCCATGCTATTGGTGTCGGTTCATCCTCGACCTCAACCCATACTACGCATCCTCCGTCTACCAGGTTCTCATCATAGGCTTTAGCAATGCCCAGTAATCCAGTTTCTTCAAATAGTTCTCTTAATATTGCTTCTCCTATCTGTTCATTATCCTCTATTTTCCCACCTGGTAACTCCCATCCTCTTTTTTTATTTAATACCATTAACCAACATTCATCGTCCGCTTTAGATGTCACCCAACCAACTACAAATTCTTTCTTCATTTATTCAACTCCCTAAGTATTTTTTTTACTAATATTTCTGCTATCTCATCACCTTCAGCAGCCATACTTCTAGCCTTAAAGAAAGCCTCCTGTATTTTATTCTCTTCTATCAATCTTTCAATATTGTCATATTCATTATCTGTTTTTGTATCATGTTGATTATTTATTTCAAGTTCATTTAATTCAACATTGGCTAACTTTTCCATTCTCTTAAGAAATTGAACTCTATCTGACAATTTAGGTTTAATCCAACTAACTTTGTCACTATCTTCTAATTTAGACTCCATTCTTTTTTTGAAATTATTTTTTGATTGGCATTGAGGAAAATGATATTGAGCCTGATCGTAACTAAACCATGCTTCATCATATTCCTCTCTTCGTTCGTGTATTTTACCCAACTCTATCCAAACTTCATAATTTTCTGGTTTTTGTGCAAGTAAATATTTGGATAAATCTAAGAATATCTCTTCATAACCAGATTTTTTAAATTTTTCTAACCTCCTAGAAAATAGTATATTGGAGCGTGGATCCCTAGTATCTATTTTTTTTAATCTATCACAAAATTTTTCAATCTCTTCTTCATTATTACTTATATTTTCCCACCATTTGTCTAAATCCAATGGATCAATTTTAAATGCCGCATTCAATAGATTTTCTCCAACCTCAACTAAATTTAAATTATTTAATTGTGATAAACTTTCATTATCTCTGCCTAAGACATTAAATAAATCTTCTAATATTATTTTTATTCCAATATTATCTCTATTAATTACCTTAATTTTTATTAATATCTTCCAATTTTCTGGATTTGTAAAGTCATATAATATAGACTGTTTAGCATTCTGCTCTGCCCATTCTAAGTTAGTTCTATTATTTTCCAACTTCAAAAACTTCACAGCTTGACTTCTATGACGATTGCCTAAACTGCGTCTAGGATGTTGTAATTTTTTGTTAAAATCTATTTTCGGCTCAACCATATATTGCATCTCATAAAACTGACTCATACTCGGATCTATCTTGATCAGGCCCTAGTGTAGCATCCATGCCAATTTTACTTGTTAAACCCTCTTTTGACCTACTTGGATCAAGGCTTGAGCCTTTTTGATTTGACAGAATCACTGTATCTTTGTCTGGTTGCCAGCGAGTCATAAGGGCCCATTCCACTCTGGATGGATTTGATATATCTATATCCCGATCGACAACTATAACTTGTTTCATGGATTTATGACCATTAAGCGCTGCATGAATGGCTCTGACTCCATCGCCTTCTTTTTGTGGTATAATTTGTACAACTGAGGACAACCATCCACATCCGCCATCTGTTAGATATACATCAGTGCATGGAACAACTTCGGACACAGCCTCTTTAATTGTAGGGGCTCTTGGCATACCCATCAAAGTTCTATGTTCAACTTCTGCTTGTATTAAGGCATGAAAAACAGGATTATTTCTATGATAAACTGCATCATATTCTACAACTGGTTCTTGCCTAACTCCATCTACTGTTCCAGTTATGTCTACATATGGTCCTTCATCATCAGTCTCCAAAGTTATTCTGGCTTCCATTGCGTATTCCGAATCTGCGGGAACTTGAATTCCATTTGGTAATTCAACTAATTCTAAAGGAGTTCCGTGTAATTTTTGATGTAAAGAAGATGCTACATGCAATTCATCTATTGGCTCGTTAAATGACATGGCTGCAGCCAATAGTACTACTGCGTCTGGGCCGTTGACGACTGCTATTGGGACCTCATCACCATTGGCTTGTGCCAACTCCATCATTGACCTAAGGTGCCTTGGTACAAACCTAGATACTGTGTGATTACTATCTCTTAGATATTGCCTGTGGAAAGACATATTTCTAATGCCGCCATATTGTGCAATGATAACTGATGCCGATTGATATCTGCCCTTATCTTCGGAATAATGCCAAGGTATAGGCAGTATTTGCAAATCAACAATTTGTTGTTTATTTTCAAATACTGGTGATTGTTCTGGAGATATAATCTTAGGTTCCGAAGGATTATTCATCGCCCATGCTAATGTATCAATTAAATCTCCTGGCGAGATTTTAAAAGTTTTACATATCCTATCCCTTGTTAAAACATTCATAGCAGCACGATGGCCCTTAGATTCTGGAATATTGTCAAATACTAATGGGGGATTACCATTTTCTAATGAATAGTTCAACATCTCTTGAATCAGACTTGTTCTTTGACTTATTGTTTGAACATCATGAAGCAGGTCTCGGAATGCCATGCAACGAACCGAGGGTACAATCTGTTTGAATGTTAGCAAAGAGAATCGTTGTTTCGGGCCAATATTAATTGTGTTCAGCCCTTCACTTCTTATACCAAAGGTCGGTCGGCGGAACATCGTTTAGAGGGTTATAGATGGGTCGTGGATTATTCTCTGGTTCTAAAATGGCAAGCGACCGTAAAAAATATAGGTGGAAAGAGCGTAAATTCCGCAATCGTCAATTAAAAAGAATAGCCGGGGGTGCTCTAAAACATGACCCTTTGAAGGGTAGTACTCAAGCAAAAGGTATAGTAATTGAAAAAGTTGGTTTCGAAGCCAAACAGCCTAATTCAGCAATTAGAAAAGCAGTTAAAATTAGTCTAATTAGGACAGGAAATAAATTAACAGCCTTTGCACCAGGTGACGGGGCAATATCTTTCATAGATGAGCACGATGAAGTTCTTGTCGAAGGAATCGGCGGAAGTAAGGGTAGGTCATACGGAGATTTACCTGGAGTAAGATTCAAAGTTATCAAAGTTAATGGCGTTTCACTTGATGAAATGGTTAGAGGCCGAAAAGAGAAACCAATAAGGTGAGTGTCCATATGTCAGAAGTAGAGCAAGTAGAGGAAGAAGAACAAGAACAAGAATCTACTAAAGCCCCTATAGCCGGTATCGGTACTATGGTTTTCGGAAAATGGGACGCTACTGAGGTAACGTGCGATGATCCTGGATTAGCTCCTTACATTAATTTAGCAACTATTGGAACTCCTCATTCCGGCGGACGTCATGCAAATGAATACTTCGGAAAAGCAAATCTATCCGTAATTGAAAGATTTATTAATAATTTAATGCGATCAGGAAAATTCTCTGGTAAAAAACAACATTGTGCTAAAGCATTCGAAGAAGCACTTGATACTATAAATGAAAGAACAGGGGAAAATCCACTACAAAAATTTATTGATGCAATAAAAGAAGCTGCTCCTTGTGAAGAAATTACAAGAATTAAAATGGGGGCTGTTAGTCAACCAAAAGCTGTAGATTCTTCTCCAAGCAGGAGAATTGATATCGCATTAAGAAATTTATCAGTAGGCTGTTCGTCAGCAACTGCTAAGAGTAAAAAATCATTAACTGAAGGAATTATTTCAGAATTAAATAAAGCTGCACAAGCAGATGTTAGTTCTTATTCCGTTGGGAAGAGAGACGAGTTAGAGCGCATAGCATCTTCTGCAAGATGATCTAGTTTTATTCAAACTTGGCCCTATTACCTACGTTTGATTGACATGTTCAATCGTCTTTATCAACCATAGTTAGGTGGCCGAGACAATTGAGGTCATTATATGGGTCGTAAGGAAGATAATATTGCACGTGCAGTAGAAGTAATGCGCGTAAGAGATAAAATTAGAAATCTAGCTATAGCAGCACATATTGATCACGGTAAAACCACACTTTCAGACAATCTGATAGCCGGTGCTGGTATGATGTCTGAGGAACTAGCAGGTAAATCTAGAGTCCTAGATTTTGATGACCAAGAAGCTGCTAGAGGAATCACCATTAATGCAGCAAGCGCTTCAATGGTTCACGATGTAGAAGGTACAGATTATTTAATTAATTTAATTGATACTCCAGGGCACGTAGATTTTGGAGGAGACGTTACACGTGCTATGAGGGCTGTAGATGGTTGTATCATCTTGGCTTGTGCAGTAGAAGGAACAATGCCACAAACTGAGACTGTAGTTAGGCAAGCACTGAAAGAAAAAGTAAGGCCTGTATTATTTATTAACAAAGTAGATCGTCTAATTAATGAGTTACAAATTGATGGACCTGAAATGATGAAGAGGTTTGAAAAGATAATCACTAAAGTTAATAAATTAATTTATACTTTCGCTCCAGCTGAATTAAGGAAAGAATGGCAAGTAGATGTTAAGAAAGGAACGGTAGCATTCGGATCCGCTTACTATAACTGGGGAATGTCCATACCATATATGGCTAAGAGTGGGATAAATTTCACTCAAATTTTTGAATATTGTCATAATGATCAACAAAAGGAACTCGCTAAGAAAGCTCCTGTTCACCGTGTTTTACTAGATATGGCAGTAGATAAGCTCCCTTCTCCACTCGTTGCTCAAGAATATAGGATTCCTAATATTTGGCAAGGGGACTTAGAATCTGATTTCGCTAAATCTATGATAAAATGCGATCCAGACGGACCACTTTCACTTATGATAGTAAAAATTTGGATGGACCCGCATGCTGGAGAAGTTGCAGTAGGTAGGGTATATTCTGGCTCTATCAAACATGGAGAATCTGTTTGGGCCCTAGGTGGTGCTAAAGCTGAACGTGTTCAACAAGTGAGTATGATGGTAGGTGGAGATAGAATAGCTGTAGCTGAAGTTTCAGCTGGTAATATTGCTGCCTTAACTGGAATAAAAAGTGCTGCAGCAGGAGTAACTATCACAAGAAACAAAGATGATACTGGTTTCGAACCAATTAGGCACTACTCAGAACCAGTAGTAACTGTTGCAGTTGAACCTAAATCAATGAAAGATCTGCCAAAATTCGTGGATGCGCTAAGAAGTTTAGCAAAATCTGATGCATCTCTACAAGTTTCAACAAATGCTGAGACAGGAGAGGCCCTCCTTGCCGGTATGGGCGAATTACATCTAGAGATTACGACTTACAGAATCGAAGAAGAACAAGGTATCAAAGTTAAAGTTAGTGAACCCATTGTAGTTTACCGTGAATCAATAGAAGGAGATAACAAAGGAAGGCCATTCGAAGGCAAATCCCCCAATAGACACAACAGATTCTATATTGAAGTAGAGCCTATGCCAGATGATATAATCAAAGAATTAAGGGATGGTACATTTGGAGATGGACCTGTAAGGACTAAAGATGCTAAATCTACAGGAAATAAATTTGGTGAGTTCGGAATGGATAAAGATCTAATGAGAAAAATATATGCAATAAATGGAACCAATGTGTTGATTAACGACACAAAAGGAATTCAAAATCTTCATGAAACTAGAGAACTAATAATTGAAGGATTTAATGATGTATGTAAAAAGGGACCAGTAGCTGAAGAGCCATTAATGGGAGTAATGGTACGTTTAGTAGATGCTAAACTCCACGAAGATGCAATTCACAGGGGCCCTGCACAAACTATACCTGCTGTTAGGAACTCTATGAAAGGGGCATTAATCCGAGCAAGATCAGTTATTTTTGAACCAATTCAAAATATTAGAATTGATGCACCAAATGATGTAATTGGTGGAGTCACTGGTGAATTAAATAAACGCCGAGGTATAATCGAAGATATGCCGGTTGATGGTGGTACGGCTAGTGTAATTGGTAAAATGCCTGTTGCAGAATCCTTTGGTTTCTCAAACAGCGTTCGAGCGGCCAGTCAAGGTAGAGCAGTTTGGAATACTGAAAATGCAGGCTATGTTCATTTACCTCGTGAGTTATTCAATAAAGTAGTTGCAGAAATTCGTGATAGAAAAGGATTAAAATCAGAATTGCCTGATGAAGCACAATACATGGATTAATTAAATAATTTAATTAATCCTCGTTAACTGAAGATCAGTTAATTCTCTTAGTACATCAACTTGAGGATTTTGGTCTAATTTATTTAAACATTCATGTGCAATGGCATGGTGATACATTGCTTTATTTCTAGCGTATTCGATTGATCCAGAATTCTGTAAATCTTTAACTGCTAATTTTAGTGACAAATCATCACATTTTAATTTACCAAATACTTTATTGAAATTTATCAACTCCAATCCACTGTCTTTGGCATGAATCGCTATCAATGTCATTTTACCTTGTACAATATCTGAACCAGCAGGTTTTCCAAGGGTTTTCGTATCTCCAGTTATATCTATTAAATCATCCATTAATTGAAAACATAATCCTAGATTCAAACCCCATTTTGCCATATTTTTTACAATATCGGTGCTAGCATCAGAAAGTATTGCGCCCGTCCTAGCACATGTTTCGAACATAGCACTTGTTTTTCCAGCAATCATTGCAATATAATCATCTTCTGTTACTACTTCTCTGTCCTCAAATTCTATATCTTCTTGTTGGCCTTCAGCCACTCTTCTGACCATTTGGCCAATAGCAGTGACTAAGTATCGTAAATTTTTTTCCGATATATCTTCAGATTCAGCTAATATTTCAAAACCAACTGCTAACATTGCATCTCCCGCATTTATTGCTGTTGCATCATCATATGCGACATGCACTGCATCTAATCCTCTTCTGATTGGATCTTGATCTATTATATCATCATGGATTAATGTAAAGTTATGAATTATTTCAATAGATGCTCCAAGAGTATAATGCCCCTTGTTTGCATTCCCTACTGCTTCACCTACTAATCTAGGTAATATGGCCCTATATCTTTTACCTCCGCCTGAAAATAAATGAGTCATAGCGCCATGCAGCCTCACTTGTTCCATCTTACTTAGACTTTCCATTATTTCCTTTTCTACCTTATTCTTATGTACCATTAATGCTTCTTTAAGAGAAATATTACGAACATTATTTGAATCAATCCTTAACTCTCCACAATCAATTATTTTATCTGATGTTGAGTCTAAAATAGTCGTAATATTGGGGTAAAAAGGCTTCAAATAATGTTCCCAAATCATCCTAAACCATGGGGCAATAACTTCATTTTCCCATTTCCCTGTTCCAAGAATCATTTCATTAATTTCTGATTCATCTAGCCAAATAATTTTTTCAATCTCATTTCTATTAAGATCAACTTCTGTATTTGCTTGTACTACTAGGACATGATCAATTTCTCTTTCTATCCATTCATCATCCCACCTACAAGAATACTCAAATTTACCAACCAAATTAAAATTCCATAGTTTAGTAACTTCACTAGGTATCCCTAATTCATGCTCTAATTTCCTTATTGCAGCATTTATTACTCCCTGTATGTCTTGAGAATTTTCACTAATTATATCTAATGGATGGCTACAACAAGTATTCGCCCATACGCTGGGAAATGTAATTTTATCACTGGATCTTTGTTGTACAAGCATTTTCCCAAATTCATCAAATAGTACTACGCTGAATGCTCTATGCCTATCTCCAATTCCGTAATGGCAATCTAATTTACTTTTAGTTCCAATAACTTCATCCATTTTGTTTACCAATAGGCACATCTCATTCATCATTTCTTCTTGAGTAGAATCATGATTACCAAGTACATTTTTGTTGTCGGCCATATTACTCAAATGTCGCAGAGAGTGGCCGCATATAATCAAATTCATTATTATGCAATTATCTTGGTTCCAATTGTCTCTCCATTACGTATCAATTCAACTATCCGATATGGTCTTCTTCCATCCAAAAACCATACTTCACTAACATATTTTGATATCCTAGCAGCCCTGTCTAATTTCAAATCTATCCCTCCAGTAACATCTATATCACTATTATGTTTGGTCTTCACAAATTTATTTTTTGACCAGACTTCCAATATCTTAGCTTCAGGATTTGTAGGAGGTAGGTCCATTACTCCTCCCACATCACCTAATAGAAAAATAGCATATTTAACATCCGGAATTTCTACAGATAATCTATACATCAGATCATCTCCAGATAAGATTCCAAATTCAAATTCGTCATCTCTATCTACAACATCCCCAAAACATACAGGAATTATCCCCTTAGATTCATTTTCAAATATAGAAATGTCTCCCTCGAATTGCATTCCTACGCCTTTAGCCCATTTTGATGGAGGGTGAATAGACGCATTTAGATTAAGTTTTTCCAGTGATTCTATGATATGACTGTTTAGTTCTAACATATCTTCTCTTATTTTCTTAACTGCATTTCTTTGAGCATGTACATTATTTCTGTCTATTCCATTTGCAATATCCATTTCTTTTGCCAATATATGGCCGTAAGAACCAGCACCGTGTACAATTACTGGGTTATAACCTTCATTTTTTATGTCAAGCATCACTTTGCATACTTTGTCAATTGCACTCATGTTGATTGTTTTAGATTTGGATTTATCTGTAATCAATCCACCGCCGAGTTTTATCACCACTCTCCCTTTACTATCCACTGAGTTTAGCAAGGGGTTCGCGTATTCAATATTTCCAATCGAAAAATATATTGAACAACTTAATGTCTAATGAACCCGTGCGAACATTATGGCGGAAACTAGTGATATTGTAAAATTTCAGAGATGGTTACAATCCCAGCTAGCGGATGCTAATAATCTAGAAGATAAAACAGAACGTGAAAAACGTATTCTTAGATTAGATTCTGCATTATCTGAAACGATTTATTTTAGAGAATTACTTGAAAGTATTGGAGATGCTATAGAATCTCCATTCATGATCAGGGAAAAGCCTGTAAGGGAAAATGCAAAGGAACCTATCAAGGTTGAAAAGACAGATTCCAATTCTTGCGATAAGTGCAGCGGTCAAATAGATCAGGAACTGGGCTTTTGTTTGTTATGTGGCGAATATTAATTTATTCTTCTTCATCTACCCATTTTGCTCTTGCTAAAACATATTCTGGGTGTTCATTATCTATTACAGATAGATATTGACCTTCTACATTTTCAGTAAGGTACACTGTTACTCCAGCATGCCAGATTATTTCTCCTGATGCAACCATTCGAGCAGTGTCTACTTCTAGTATATCTGGTAATTTGAAATGCACTCTTCCAGCTTCTGCCGCAGACCTTATGGATGCAGAAAGGTGGACGTGAGATCTATTGCCAGGAGAAAGTCCGATTTCTAATAAATTAGCAGTTTCTTCAGGATTAGAAGGGAAAAACAGTGAATCAGGGATATTCTCTGTAGGTAAGTCAAGCTCTATTTCTAGGGTGTGACCGTATGTAGCTCTAATCATTATGCCCCGAACTTCATATCTTCCTTTGGGATCAGTTTCTGAAACTGCGTTAAAATGATGCGGCCTGAGCCAATGATACCTCTTTTCGTCAGATTTTTTAAATTGTCTGATTATATCCTTAACATCTACCCAACCGTTAATATCCATTTCTAATTCAAATTTTTCTGGTGCATGCCTTAAGATAAGGGCTAATTTTCTAGCCATGCTATTCCTCTCACCGGTTCTCATGATGAATTTTCCTTCTTCGTTGCATGCCGGGCATAATTGATCATCCGCATAATATCCATGGTTTTGGCATTCTCTAATCATAATATTATCCGCCAAAGGCCTTCCTTTCAAATACTTCTCGGTCTGGTAATTAGATTCTTTGTTAATGTCGGGTAATTATTATTCATCTAATGGTTATCGGAGGGGCATGAAGGCGGTAATAGTGGACTGGGTTAGGTCACCATTTCACAGAGCACATAAAGGTGAATTAAAAGGAATAAGGCCCGATGAAATGTCAGGCCAATTGGTAAAAGGTATACTAGAACGGAATAATATATCGCCAGAACTAATTGATGATTTATTATTAGGATGTGCGTACCCTGAAGGTGAACAAGGATATAATTTAGGTAGATTAGTTTCCTATCTGGGAGGAATGCCTGATTCCGTACCAGGAAGTACGATTAACAGACTTTGTGGATCTTCAATGGAATCGATATTGACTGCTGCTTCCAAAATTGAGGTCGGATGGGGCAATTGTTTCTTATGCGGAGGTGTAGAATCAATGAGTCGAATTCAAAGAAGGGGATTTAATTGGAGTCCTAGTCCAAAATTACAACGAGATTTTCCCAACGCATACATCGGCATGGTAGAAACTGCGGAAAACGTAGCCGAAAAATGGCAAATAAGTAGAATAGATCAAGAGAAATTCGCATTATCTTCTCATAATAAAGCGAATATTGCATTGAATGCAGGTAATTTTTCAGACGAAATTTTTCCTATCAATTCAGATGAAGGTGTTATTTCATTAGATGGTTGTATAAGGTCGAAATCATCATTAGAATCTATGGCCAAACTATCTCCTGTGTTGGATGATGGTACTTCGGTCACTGCGGCAACTGCCTCTCCTCTAACAGATGGTGCTTCTTTCATGTTAGTATGCAGTGAAGAGTTTGCATCTATGAATGATTTAACTCCAATTGCTAGAGTTGTTTCAGGTGCTGTAATTGGTTGTTCACCAGAATTAATGGGAATAGGACCAATTGACGCCATCAAACTTGTTCTAAGCCGTGCAAAATGGGATATTGATGATGTAGATGTATTTGAATTAAATGAGGCATTTTCTTCTCAAAGTCTCGCAGTTATAAGGGATTTAGGAATTGATATTTCAAAAGTTAATATTGATGGAGGAGCATTAGCAATAGGTCATCCGTTGGGTGCATCAGGAGTTAGAATAACTGGCAAAGCAGCATCAATAATGAAAAGAACTGGGAAAGATAGGGCAATTGCATCTATGTGCATTGGTGGTGGCATGGGGATCGCTATCGCTTTGGAAAAATATTGATAATTTATTAATTATCTGCGGCTAACTCTTGAAGGACTACGGCTTCGGATATATATGGTTAAAGACACAGGAGTTCAAATAAAAGGAACTTCGCTTAATAATTGCCATATTTTATTCGCTATTTCTGGAGGAATAGCTGCTACAGAATCTATAAAAATTGCAAGGGAATTACGGAGATTCCAAGCCAATGTTACAATATTAATGTCGAAAGAAGCGGAAAAAATTATCACACCTTTGGCAGTTTCTTGGGCCTCTGATTCTGATATCCTAACTGATTGGAATCCTAAAATGAAACAATTGGAAAAATATGATGCAATTCTTGTAGCACCTGCTACTAGAAATACAATCTCAACACACATTCATGGGATTATGGATTCTCCTATGATGATGGCACTATCTTCAGCAAGAGGCAGTAAAACTCCAATGCTATTTGTTCCATCAATGCATAAAGATATATTCGACGATCCTGTCACTTCAGATTTAATATCAAAGCTAATAGATGAAGGTAGTGAAGTATTATTAGAAAAGGAAAATGAAGGTAAAATAAAGCAAGCCGAACCAGTTAAGATAGTTGCTAAATTATGTAATATGGTGAATTCAAAATTACCTAATAGAAAAAAAATAGCTATAACGCTTGGAGCCAATAGGGCCGAAATAGATTCTATACGTTCAATTATCAATACTTCATCAGGAAAAACTGGCTGGTTTTTATCGGAATACCTATACAGGCATGGCCATGATATAACTTGTATTGTAGGACATACAACTGTAAGCCCTAATTTCGACCTCTCTGATGTTAGATTCTGTCAATCACCAACAAATATGTTAGAATCATGCGTATCTCTTGCATCTAGTGAAGCTCCACCACAAGCGTGGATACATGTAGCCGCAGTATTGGATTATTATCCAACTCCAGAAGTTGGTAAGAAATCCAGTGGATTAGATGAATGGAATATAAATCTCATGCCGGGGCCTAAACATATATCTCATTTATCTCCATTAGTAAATGGCACTATTCGAATAGGATTTAAATTAGAATCAAATGTTTCTAATGAAAAATTAATTGAAACTGCATTTAATCAACTAAATAAATATAATTTAAATGCTGTAATTGGAAATATGAAAGAACATATCCAAGATGACAATTTACCTAGGGGAATAATTGTTTTACCGGATGGAAGTACTAAAATATTGAAAACTAATCTTGATATGTGCTCAAATATAGAATCAATTATTAGTAATTAAATTAAAAATATTCCATTACATTGAAGTTTAAAGCCCCATCGACAGATAACATGGCAGACCAAGGTAAGGCAAAACGTGGAATTCCACCAAAATCCGACTTTAATTCTTGGTATCCTGCTATAGTTGAAATTGCAGATTTAGTAGATAAAAGGTACCCTATCAAAGGAATGGATGTTTGGAAACCATATGGTTGGAAAGCCATGACGCTAATAGATGGCATCACCAGATCAGAAATGGCTCGTACTGATCATTATGAGTATAGATTCCCTTTATTGGTTCCTGAAGACTTATTAGAAAAAGAAAATAGGCTAGTCGCTAGGTTAAAAGCAGCTAGAGATGCAGGTGTAGATCCTTCTGAATTAAGAATTGATGAAGATGATCCAGGATTCAAGAAAGAAGTATATTGGGTAAAGCATGGAGGAGATAACGAGTTAGATGTTCCAATGTTCTTACGTCCAACATCTGAAACACCTATGTATACAATGTTTTCTTTATGGATAAGAAGCCATGCCGATTTACCTCTAAAAACTTTTCAAATTGTTAACACATTTAGATATGAAACAAAGCAAACTAGGTCTTTCATAAGAGTTAGAGAAATACATTTTTTTGAAGCACATACTGTACATAAAAATGAGGATGAAGCCACAAAACAGATTGATGAAGATGCCAAGATGGTTCAACATATTTTACATGAATTATGTTTGCCTAATATTATATCCAAAAGGCCAATTTGGGATACATTTCCTGGTGCATGGTACACGACTGCAGCTGATGTCATTATGCCAAACGGGCGTACTTTACAAGTTGGAACATATCATCATTACAGAGATCAATGGGCCAAATCCTTCGATTTGAAATATGAAGATGAAAATGGAGATAGCCAATATTGCCATCAAACTACATTTGGAATGTCAGAAAGACTTCTCGGTGCTATAGTGGGCTTACATGGTGACGATAAAGGGTTAATTTTCCCTCCTTCAGTATCTCCAATTCAAGTTATAATAATGCCTATTGCAAGTCACATAAGTGAAGATGTTATGGTTTACGCTAAGAAAATTGAGTCTGACTTACTTAAATCGGGGATTAGAACGAAAATCGATGATAGAAATATCCGCCCAGGTACTAAACATTATGATTGGGAAATTAAAGGCGTCCCAATAAGATTAGAAATAGGCCCACGTGATATATCTGATAATAAATGTGTAATTTCGCTTAGAACAGGTGGTAAAGAATCCATTGATTTAGATGATTTAGGTAACTCAGTCTTAATTTGTTTAGATTTAATTTCTAATACACTTAGGGAAAATGCCAAGGAGGTTTTCGATGGAATGATCCACAATCTCCCTGATTTTTCTATTGTAAATGGAGAATTAATATTTTCATCTAAAATCCAAGATGACTTGATCTATGAATTACCATTTGATGGAAATGATTCTGATGCAGAAATATTGGAAAAAAGCACAGGTCTAACACTTTTGGGAGAATGTGAAAATACATATCAAGAACAATTACATTGCGACATAACTGGTAAGTTAACTAACAAGAAACAACATTTAGCTAAAATGTATTA
>JBKEHQ010000014.1:0-21638 GCA_046710875.1 Candidatus Thalassarchaeaceae archaeon | reverse complement strand
TTCACAATTATTCATAGTTATCTTTGAAGATTGAAGGGCTAGTCATATAAAGTGTTCCTTGGAACATGGTGCTCGTGCCGGGATTTGAACCCGGGTCGTCGCCTCGAGAGGGCGACATGATGGGCCGAACTACACCACACGAGCAATATCTCATTCCAAATGACATACGTTTATCAAAACAATGTACGTTTCTTTGATTATTTCACTTTCACTTTCACTGTAGACTCTCATGCTTCCTTTGATATGCTAATCATTAATCATAGTAATATGGAGAAAAAGAGATATGATGCTATGGGAACAGTTTACAGGAAGCGATTAGAACCCTGCCGAATAGTAACTCTTGACTCATTAGTTAAGACAAACGATGGCCAAGAGCAAAATAGGGATATGGATGGTGGCATTTTAGTAAATTATAATGGAATTTATTCAAAAAATGATGACAATTGGAACCCAATTCAAAAACAAATTTTACCAATTTCCGTTAATGCCAATAGCTGGGAAGGGCTAAGGCAAAGATTACAATATTCAAAATCTAATCAATTAGGGGTATTTTAATGTCAGGTACTCGCCGTCTACGTGAAGAAGTCAGACGTTATTTGGATGAGAAAAAAACTGCCAATACGGTGGAAATTTTTGATCATTTGAATAGTCGCTTCAGATGGGGCGCGACTATGAATCAAGTCGGCAATATTCTTGCAAAAGATATTAGATTTGATAAAATAGGTCATACAAGAGGGCAATTCAGAGGAAGTGTGTATACTGTATGCGTCTGGGGATTGAGCGATACTGTGAATCCAATCGTCACCCCATAAGGTAAAGTCCTAAATCCGTTCCGAATGGTTGTGGAAAAAACTACTAATCTCAAGAATTGGGCTGTACTTTTTCGATTAGGGAATAATATAATTGGCATAATAGGAGTTTTCTTGGGTGCGATAATGGCACTTGAATATATTCCAACTGGGAAAATTCTCAATATCACTATTTTGCAAGCAGTTTCTGTTTTTTGTTTCATGGCATCATGGAATGCACTTAATGACTATCTTGATTATGAAATAGATAAGTTGAACAGGCCAGAAAAACCTCTACCTTCGGGATTAATATCCTTAAAAAATGCTAAAAATGGTATAATTTTCATGATGGGGGTATCATTACTTTCCATGGTCATTGCTGCATATGTTGCAAGTACTACGACTAATGGAATAATTGAATGGTGGCCTTCAATAATTATATGGTTTTTGGCCGTATTCCTTTTGATAAACTATGAATCATCATCCAAATATAGTCTAAATCTAAAGAATAGGGGATTACCAGGCAATATTGCAATCAGCGCTTCAGTTGCAATGGTAGTCATATTGGGCGCTGCAGGAGTTTTCCAGCTAACAAATATTAGAGTTATTTCCGTAGCAATAATTGGATTCTTATATAATTTATCTAGGGAGATAGTAAAAGATGTTCAAGATATGGAGGGAGATGAAGGAAGAAATACACTGGCAATGAAAATAGGTCCTGAAAAAACTAGAATAATTGCCTATGTGATCTCTTTAATTACTTTAATTTCTATAATTATGCCATTTGCATTGGATATATTCGAATCTACATACCTAATCCTAAATATCCCTGCAATTTTTCTACTCCTTAGAGTAAAAACTAAATTGGCATTGGGTCATGATTTTCATGCGCAGCAATTGCTAAAAAAATCTCTATATTTGTGCATGTTAGGATTTTTAATCATATCACTGATTTAATACAATTCGTTAAAGCTATGCCACGCATTTTCATTACACATATATGTCAACAAGGACATTTGTGCCCACATTCTATTCTCAGCTTGGTCAAAGACTACACTGTTTTTTGAATCAATTACTCCATCTGTAACCTCTTCGCCTCTGTGTGCAGGTAAACAATGCATGAATAGATAATCTTGATCAGCGTATGAGGCTAAATCATTATTGATTTGGAAACCTTCAAATGATTGAAATTTATCTTTGATGTGTTCTTCACCCATTGACACAAAAATATCCGTATAGATAACGCCTGCATCTGTTACTGCTTCTATGGGGTCGTTTGTTCCAATAACTTTGGCACCGGTTTCATCGGCAATTTTTTTAGCCCTGATGAGAATTTCTGAATCTGGTTCAAATCCAACAGGAGTCGCATAACTTACGTCATGGCCCATTGAAACACTAGCTAGCAATAAATCATGAAATACATTATTGCCATCTCCGACCCAAGATATATGGCCATTTACCTTTTTTTTATGTTCTGTAATTGTCATAAGATCGGCAGCAGCCTGACAAGGGTGGTGAAGATCCGAAAGTGCATTAATGACAGGAATTGTTGAATGTTTTGCAAGTTCTACTACGTCTTGATGCTTGAAGCATCTATAGGTAATTCCATCTAAAAATCTAGATAAAACAGCGGCCGTGTCAGCTATCGATTCACTTTTACCTAATTGTATGTCATTTGATAATAACGTAACTGGCTGACCTCCTAGTTTACTGACTCCTACTTCAAATGAGACTCTAGTACGAGTAGAAGGTTTTTCATAAATAGATCCAATCGACATACCTTCTAGGGGTTTAAATTCATCAACTAAACCTTCACCATTTTTTATTCTAAGGGCCCAATCTATTAAATCAGGTAAATTTTTTTGAAAGTCATCTATTGCTAACAAGTCAATTTTGTCTTCATGATTTCTCATCGCCCTCGTCTCCTGCAAATCCATCCCTAGTATCGGCCATACCGCCAAATATACTTTGAGCAAATGTTAAAACATCAGCCAAGCCATCTTCAACTTCACTTGAAAGTGGAATTAGTCCCGGTTGAATGGCTGCATTTTGCATCATTCTCAATTGACCTATGGCAAACTCTGCCCTCTGACTTCCAGACTTTGCATCATTGGATTGTTGTTCTGATTCTTCGTAAAGTGCTACTTCTAGTATGTCTAAATTATCTCCCCAATCCAATATTTTTTCTAACTCATCTGGCTCTAATAAATCAGTTTTTGATAAGAAATTAGCAGTTGGAAGGCCCAACCTAAAGTGTACTATTGAGGATAATAACATCTGCGATACAAAACCACTTGGAGTTCTAGAAAGCATTGGATCGAATAAGAATACAAGACAAGCTCTACCTTGGCCTATAACTTCTACTAAATGACTTGACGCTTCTCTAAATGCAAATAACTCTACTTGTCCAGGTGTATCTACAATCAACATATCTCCCGATAATCCCTCTATTTCTTGAAACACGTCTTCTGCTTGAGATGCGACTAAATCTGCAGCCAATATTTGTGCCCCATTTGGCCCTAGATCATATTCACTCATAACATCAGATAAAGATACTAAATCTCTTACATCAAATTCTGGATCATAATGAACCCTTTCCGCACCTGGATCAAGATTTATTGCCATGACATCCACTTCTAAAAATCTGGCCCATCTTTGGAAAGCAGTAACAAGAGAACTCTTTCCTGCACCTGCAGTCCCGACTACAAAAACTACTGGTGGACTTGTACTATCTTGCGCGCTCATACTAACCCCAACACTCTTCTAGTTTCAACTATTCTGTCCTTAGTATAAACTAGAATAGCAACAGGTAATCGTTATACCCTCGGACTATTGGGAGGGATTACCACCAAGGGGCGTTTGAGCATGTCTGACAAAACTCCACCTCCGCCACCGCCCGGGTTTCCACTTCCACCACCACCTCCTCTACCTACGTTTCCTGATGTAAATAATGAGTCTGATAAAGATAAAAAACTAGAATTAGATGATAATTTAAACAATCTTTTAGATTCTGAAATATCTGTTCCGCCACCTCCGGGATTTGCACCACCTCCACCTCCGGGATTTGCACCACCGAAAACAGAATTATCTGACTCAAATTCTTCCTCTGCTGATTCTCAATCTACTAATTTTACGGACGAAGAACTCTCCTTACATAAACAAGAATCTAAATTAATCGATGAAGAGATATCCGAAATCAATATTGGTGAAATTTCACTTAATGATGTTCAATCATTGGAGGAAAAAGAAGATTCTGAACCAGTAGATAATTCACTGAAGTCACTTGCAGACTCTCTCTCGCTATTATCTAATTTGAATGAAGATAAATCCTCCAAGAAATCACCAAATGATAATTCAAAAATTGAATCAGATGTTGAATCAACAGCTGAATCATTTTCAATTATGTATGACTCAGATGAACAACAATATGCCCCCTTATCTAAAAATAAATCTTTTTCTTTATTGAGGCCATCAATAGAAGTTGATTCTATACCTGGAGATAAGTTACATGTATTGTTGAGGGAAGAAGAGGAAATTTCATTAAATCCGAATGGAACTGTTCGAAATCAAACAATTAAAGGCGAGTTAATTTTAAGAAACGCAAGTAAAAAACATCGTGCATGGGATATAGAAGTACAATTAAAATCTACGGAATCCACAGATTTTGGAGATGCCATTATTCCAATTAGAGAATTAGATGCAACTGAAGAAAAAATTATTCCATATAATGCCAAAGGGCCTATGATGATTGTTTTAACAGAATCAATTGACACCGATCCTGAAAGAAATGAAGAACCAAGCCTTTCTTTGGTTTATCTAGATAATCCGCAGGAAATACTTATTATGATAGAATTAGAAAATATTTCATCTGTTCCTTTGAATGATGTTCAAGTTAGAAGATCAATGCCAGAATCTTTTATACATGCTGAAGATGCTGAATACGTAATAGAAAACGAATACTTAGTATGGAATATTGGGAGACTAAATCCTGGTGAAAGGCGACCGCTTTCATTATCTGTATCTGCTAGTATATCATCAATAGAAAAGATATCAGCTGGAATATGTACTGCTACTTATACGGCGGATGCGACAGTTTCAAGATCAGAATTTGAAAAAGTCATTAGCTCAGGAAGACAGTTTTCATACGTTAATGCAAAAGAACAAGATAGACCTGGTGTTTGGGATTGTAAATGCGTATTTGAGAATAAATCTTCATTCGTTGTAGCACTTTCAGGTGCCACTGTTAGATTAGCAGGAAGGGATGAACCAATTCTTGATGTATCTGACATTCGTCAAGATGTTCCGCCCGAGGGAAGGTGGGATTCTATGGTAAAGAGAGTAGAATCAGATGAACAACCTAGTTTTACACAAGAAGTCAGATATTCAATACTGCCTAGAGTATCCGTAGAATCCAAAGGAAGAGTTACTCTTAAGGAACAAAAATTAACTATTTTGGATGCGATACTTAAGAAACGTTATGATAAATCACGAATCAAATCTTACATATCTTCCAATGTTGAGGCAGCGATTACCGTAGAGAATACAGGCTCAGCAGTGATGAATGTTGTCAGAATCTTAGATGATATACCTGGAATATTCACTCCTCCATCTCATAGTCAAATATCTATTGAAATCGAAGGCTCTGAACTTAAGCCAGAACAGTATCAAGTAGAAATTATTAGTGGCATCCAAATTGAAGAAAAATTAATCTCACCAGATTCTGAAGGCCATGGATTAAGGGCAACAATTGGAACTTCTGCGCCTCTGGGTCTAAGGCCAGGAAAGACAATGATAATCCGTTATCCATTGCATGCTCCAGAACCTTCTCCTAAAAATAAATTACTTTCTGCTCCTGTAAAGGCATACTTCAGTTCTGAAAGATTCGGGCCAGTGGCAGAAAGATTAGTTAAAAAATCACCACAAATAAAAGTAGTTCATCGTAGAAGAAACATTAGTACTGGCAAGGAAGTATTTCCTGGAGGGGGTGCTGGAAAATATGAGATATTACTTATGTTTGATAATAATTCAGATAGCGCATTAGAAGATTTGGCATTACATGATGTTGTGCCAGGTACATTTGCCATTGAGGAATACAGCATTAAATCTTCAGTTATGGGGAAAAGAGATGGATCAACTACAAAAGAATCAGCAAGAGAAGGAACACATGTTACTTGGGCAATTGGACGTATAGAAAAAGGTGAAAGGGTTGAAGTTGTTTATGTTATACAAGGGGATCCTGAATCAGAATACAAAGTTTCAGATGCACAAGATTTTCATGGTGCGACATTCGGAGATGAAGTTGATGAAGATCCAAATTTACCTGAATGGGTTGCAGAATCTCTCTCTGATGAGTTATCATCAGCTGACAATGATGTCTCATTGTTCCCTGAATCAGAAGATTTTGAAAACCAAGATATTGAATCAGGAACTAATAAAAAAGTTGTTGAATTAGAAACTCTTGAACCAAATTTGCCAATAAATAAAGAGATAGATAATTCACAACTAGATAATAGAAATATCACTGAAAATAATAAAAATTATTGTCCAACTTGCGGATCGGAAAATACAATTGGCGCATCTATATGTATATTATGCGGATTTTCTTTCAACTCTCAATAAGGCCATATTTCTAACCTTTCAACCGAAGTATTCATTCTTGGTAGATTCAGCCATTAGCACATGGTGAGACCCGAGCCGAATGGAGATGCACAGGCTGAGGCAATGTCAGCAATGTTATTTCCCATGTTATTCTTGATAGGAATGATGGTTTTACTAATGTTTTTCCCAGGATTTAGAGATGCTTTGGCAAGCGGTTCTGGTACTTTCATCGAACCTGTATTGCCATTTCATGAACAATATTTCGTACCTACGGTTTTCATATTAGGTTCTTCTATAATGATAGTAAATACAATAATACGTTCTTTTTTTATGGACCCTTTGAGGCAAGCGCACTACTCTCACAGGTCGAGGCAAATAGGACAAAAAAGTAGGGAAGCAAGAATAGCAAGAGATACTGCAACAGCAGAAAAAATGACAAAACTACAGGCTGAAATGTTACCTGAGCAAATGGCAATGCAAGCTGCAATGATGAAGCCGATGATGTTCACTATGATTTTCATAATAGGTATATTCAGTTGGATGGCCATTTCTGTAGAAAATTTTAGGGTAGAATACGTAAGTGCGCCTTGGTCAGAATCTTGGAGTTTCAATAATAAAGTTTTTTGGATATTCCCTGCATGGATAGCAACCTATATTTCTATGAGTGCACCATTGGGAAGAATTGTTGATAGGCATATCAAACTAATTAGATATAAAACACACCCTTTAGTTGTATCTGGAGAAACTATACCGGAGCCATTACTCTATTTATTGGAGGAAAATCGTAATACTGGCTCCAATAATAACTCTTCAAGGCGTAATCAGAGAAAACGTTCAGGTCCAAGAAAAACTGAGAATGCCGAAAATATTGTAACACGTAAATCGGGTAATGTGTATGCTTCACCACCTATGGCTGGGACTACCTGCAAATCTTGCCATTCTGATATGATTTACAGAATTCCTAGTGGTAAATTGAGATGTGAAACATGTCGTTTTGAATGGAGGTAATCCCATTGCTCAAAGTAACTATCAGCGGGCCTCCTGGAAGCGGGACCTCTACATTGGTTTCGAAGTTATCAAAATCTAGAAATTGGAGTTATGTCAATGGGGGCGATGTATTTCGTTCCGCAGCTAAAAAGAAAGGAATTTCAATTGAGGAGTTCAGTGCATTATGCAAACTCGATCTTGAAGTTGATAGGTCATTGGATTCAGATTTACGAGAAATAATGACTTCATCTAAACCTCCAGAAATTCTAGAAAGTAGACTAAGCGGTTGGTGGGCTCAAGACCTAAATTTAGATTGTAAAAAAATTTGGATAGCCGTTTCTGATGAAGTTAGGGCAAAGAGAATTCAGAATAGAGAAGGGGGAGATTTTCCTTCCTCTTTAATAAAAACTAGAAATAGGCAAAGAGATGATATGGACAGGTATATGGATTTATACGGCATTGATTTAGATGATATGTCTCCATATGATTTAATACTAGAGGCAGATGATAAAGACGAAGAAGAAGTATTCCAGTTAGTAGATCAATATTTGGAGGAATGATTACATGGCAATTCAAGATTATTGGATACTAGATAAAAATGCTGAGACTAATGAAAAATATGGGTGTAGGCCTAATGAAAGAAGTATAACGGAATTACTTGATTCTGGAATAATTCTTATCAATAAACCATCAGGTCCGACTAGCCATCAGTTGACAGCATGGGCTAGGAATTTGTTGGGCCTAAATAGGTTGGGCCACGGTGGAACTTTAGATCCATTTGCAACAGGCCTTCTTACCTTATTGTGCGGTAAAGCAACAAAGATAACCAATATAGTACTAAATTCAAATAAAAGTTATGTGGCTGTTGTAAGATTTGAAAATCCTGTATCCAAGGATGATTTAACGGAACTGCTAATTTCTTTAAATGGTGATATATACAATGTACCTCCAAAGGAATCAGCAGTTAAAGTTCAAGTTAGATCCCGGTCGATTTATTCTATGAATTTACTTGACTTAGATGATTCAGGGAAGGTCGCAATTATTAATTTATCATGTAATGCAGGAACATACGTGCGCACGTTAACAAAAGATATTGGCTTACTTCTTGGAAATAATTGTGATTTAATAGAATTGCATAGGGATATGACAGGTAATTTTGATGAAAGTATGGCATGTACTATGCACCAACTTACTGATGCAGTATTCTTGTGGCAGAACCAAGGAGATGATCGTGGACTCAAATGTCTAATGTCACCTATTGAAATAATTTTAAATAAATTACCAAAAATTTACGTTAAAGATGGTGCAGTTTCAGCAGTTTCTCATGGCGCCCCATTGGCAAAACCAGGTATAGTCAGGGCAGCAAAGGGAATCAAAAAGGGTGACTCCGTAATTATTTTAAGTCTTAAAGAGGAAGCAGTTGCAATTGCTACTTTAAATGTCAATTCTGAAGACTTAGTTGATATGTCATCAGGTCAGGTAGCCACTGCCCAATCGGTTTTGATGGTTCCAGGGACATATCCGCAAACATGGGCAACAAAATAGTAGTATTAAGTTAATAATCAAGTCAGTTCATGTTCTTCATATACCCATTCTTCTGTTTCCAGACGGATTATAAGTTTCATCATGTTTTTTCCTCAGATTGTATTATCCAAAGTCGGACGACTGTGGATGATTGTAAAGGACGCTCGAAAACATTCTTGATATAACTATTCCTTAGTTAATATTGATTATCAGCCAAACCATAGTTTTATTTATCTATTTTAATTCATTTAAATCTGTCATATTCTCGCTTAATTTTGGATGGCCCTAATTTAAGTGCAGCAATTGATATTATTATCAACCCTAATGATGCTAAGATAAATATAATTTGACTTCTGTTATTGGAATTAATATTCTCTATATTTTGATTTATTACTTTTACTTCAATCGTATTGATATTATTATCTTCATTTAACTCTTGAATCTCTAAAATACTATCAACTTCAATTTTTATCATAATATATTCGTAATCTGATTCAATTTGAAAATCACAAACAGCAATTCCCAATTCTCCTGGTGCAATATTGTTAATGGTTGAATATCCAATCAATATATCTCCTACTGTACACTGAATAGTGATGTCTCCTGAATCTCCCATTCCAGTATTGCGGACAAATGATATGATTTCTATTATGTCTCCAATTTCGAACACATTAGAAACAATTCCACTTTCTGTTACCTCAATATTTTCAATTAATAAATCTGGTTTTGCCTCTACAATGACTTCAATATTTTGTGAAATTTCGAATAATCCATCGTTTATAATAATTTCAATTATATGAACTCCACTTTGAACTGGGGATAATATTAAATTTCTATTTTGGTCTATGGTGGCCCAACTTCTGCTAGTTGATATGGTTAAATTATCAGTATCCACATCAATTATTTCAATATTAATTATTTTAGTATCTCCTAAATCTACATAAGTTGTTAATGGTAAATCATTTATTATTGGTGCGTCTGGTACTGAGTTAATCTTTATATTAAAACTATCATTCCAATAATTACCTCTTTCATCTATTACTGTTACATATATTCGAGAATTACCGAATGCATCTTCATTTGGTTGTACTCTTAAATCTCCACCAGAAGACGTTACTGATACTAGATCTTCATCCATACTAACTCCTGATAGAAATAATTCGTCAACCGATGTAATATCATCTTCACATCTAGATGTAACTGGAATTATTAATCCGCCCTCATCTTCATCTATTTCTAAATCATCAAGTTGAATGCATTCAGGATCATAATCCCAATCAATTTCATAACCTCCATCTATGGACATTGAAGTTATATGAATAATTGTAGTTTCTTGAGTCCCATTTGATGACCATTGTAATCTAGTCGCGACTCCTACGCTAAAGATTCCACTTTCGGGTAATGATTGTCCAATACTAGTATAAAATGAAAAATTTCCTAAACTGATTGGTATCGAATGTACTAAATCCTCTCCTATGGCAAATAATATACTAGATGAATTTGATAATCCAAGTATGTTGCCCGAGATATGTCCTTCTACAATTAATTTTGGGTCATTTATATCTAACCTAATTTTCTCAATACACCCATCATTTACTATTATTTTTAGGTTCAAATAACTTATTTCATTTGGAAATAATTCACCAGAGGATATTTCTTGAAAATTTCCTTCATCGAGTTCGTAAGTAATAGTAAAATTACCTTCTCCATATGAATATATTCTTCCGATACTCTGACTAGGGGGGGGAATAATTCCCTCTATTGACCACATTCCTCCACTTGATGACTCCGGGTTTTTCAACCCACATGTGGATTGTGATAATCCATTAATATTTCCATCATATGGTCCAAAATCTAGTACTGGTAGTTGATTATCAACTACTATAGTTTCAGCTTTAACAGTTTCAAATTTGTACCATGGTTGATGATATTTGATTCTTATGCCAACTGAATCAACTCTTATCTCAGAATCATCAAGGCCTATATTATCTGAAACATAATCTATTGTAAATTCAGTAATTTCTAATTTATCCCAAGTCCATTCTACCTCTCCATCAATGTTTATTATTATTGGATTATTCATACGGTCCAATCCGCCAGATGTATCTACATTTGTAAAAGTTTCAATTAATTTATCCGATCCATGATTTTTTAGTAAGACATTTACTTCATCTTGATTTAATTCACTGGGTATACTAATATGTAGAATTAATGATACATTTTTAATTATAAAATTATTAAAACTATTAAAATCATATCCATCCATTGATATCTCCGGGCCTGTGGACCAAGTGTAAGACCCATCAGGGGCACCGATTGTATTATTCGAGTTAGTCGAACTAGTCGTTGCCCAAGAGGTATGATATGCAAAATTATCGGGCCTGTTATGAGTAATTGATAACTCATTATCTGCAACCATTCCAACGCTATGCTCAGCTAAACTATCTGAAAATCCTGAAGTACTAGTTATTTCCCAATCCATTGGGTTTGTAAAATCTCCTGCAATGAGTAGTTCTTTAGGTTCTGCTGATATGACCTCATCAGCCATTGATATTTGTGTAGGTAAAAGTAAACCAATTATTATTATCGGAATTATGTACCCTCCGTCTCTTCCTGTCATATTACTTAACGACTGGCTTTCGCGCTTCAATACGTTGGTTAATTGACTGGATATGGTGGTAGTACATACGGTTGATATACAGAAGACATCACGCACGGTATACTTACGGCTGTGATAGTGTAGAGGTTAGCACGGTGGGTTGTGGTCCCGCCGGCCCGGGTTCAATTCCCGGTCACGGCCCCATATTCTTAATTCAATAAATCATCATCTATTGAATGGCCCATTTTACCTACTTTAGTAGCCATATAATCTCTATTACTTTCACCTATTCCTACTACCAATGGTCTACTTTCTGAAACTTCAATACCATAATACTCTAATTGGCTAATTTTCTCAGGATTATTTGTTAATAGGCATACCTTTTGAATTCCTATTGATGATAAAATGGTGGAGGCTATATTATAATTTCTAGCGTCAACAGGATGCCCAAGCATTAGATTAGCATCATGTGTATCTACTCCCTTATCTTGAAGATTATATGCCTGAATCTTTGCATGGAGGCCAATCCCTCTTCCTTCTTGACGTAAATAAACCAAACATCCCCATCCATTTTTTTGAATTTGGTCCATTGCAGCATTCAATTGAGGACCGCAATCACATCTTAAACTATTAAATGCATCTCCAGTTAGACATTCGGAGTGAACTCTAACTAATACTGGATCAGGCCCCAACATATCTCCAAGTGTAAGCGCTACATGATCAAATCCAGTACTATCTTCATGAAATACTCTAATTCTAAAATTACCATTTAAGGTAGGCAATTTCGCATCTGCGGGAACATCCATTTCAGATACTATGGCCTCTTTCTCCATGTGTTGCCCTAATCACTATTCATTATAAATAAAATTGTTATCCATTGACAATTAATTCTCTTTAGAATTTAATATCCTAAATGTATATTCTCCAGCATCTTCACTTACTTTTTGTAAAGTTATGTCCATCCTATTGCACAATGCTGGAATATCATGTAATGTCTCAGGATCATCACATATGAGGTCAATGATATCTCCTAAATCTGAACTTAATAACAATTTTCTTAATTCATGAACCGGTATCGGACAATAGAAACCAACCAAGTCTAACTCTTTTATTGGTTTATTTATATCGTATTCCAATTTAATTCCTCATTCGTGAGTTCTCATGTAATGAAAAGCAGTTGATTCTTCACGAGATAATTCTGATGCACTATCTTTTTTAGAAGATGTTTTCCACCTTTCCATGAATAATCCCTTTTCCCAATCTTCCAAGAACATAGGTCTAATATATGAAGATCTACATACAGCCCTAGTATTGCCTAAATCAGCGGCAACGGTATCAATGATGGCAATCATAGTAGCTATTCTTTCAGAATCTTTTTTACCAGGTAAAACGCCTTTAATTGCTAATTTGACTAATCCTTCAGGTTTTTTCAGCCTTACAGGTTTCCCCATTGAATCCTCTTTCCATAAGATTGTTGGTTCTAATTCTAATAAATTTTCTTTTTTTGCTTTTTCATACAATTTAGGAATTTCTAATATTTCTTCTTCGCTGGCTTCTGAAATTAGTGCCAATCTTGCAGCCATTTTCCATGAAGCAGCCCATGTTCTAAATTGCTTTGCAGTATAATCTGAATCTGTTGCATCTTGTATGTATTTATTGATATGTTCAGCCTTTATGTCAAAATCATTTCCATCTTCATCTTCATATCTAAATAATTCTTCCTTATTTTTATTTAGTCCAACATTTCTTGACTCTTTTATTAATTCCACGAGCTCATTATCTTTTACTAAAATTTTCCATTCCTTACCTGATTTGCCTGTAAATTTGAAAAATGCGTCATTGGTACCATTAATATATTTAAAATGGCCATTTTGTAAAGTTGTTAGGCCATATGATTCATTTTCTTTTGCATATTCATCTGATCCTACTCTTACATGATACCTATCCATCAATTTTATTATCAATGCAACGGTTTTATCCCTTGGCATCCCTTTCATCTTAATATCCTTAGATACTTTTTTTCTTAATTTTGATAATTTCTCTGCGAATTCATCTACGTTTGCAAACTTATCATCAGCCCTTTTTTTGATCCATTCTGGATGGTACCTATACTGCAATCTGCCTTTACTATCGTAACCGGTTGCTTGTATGTGGCCATTTCCTTTTTTATCAAACCAAACATCAGTCCATGCTGGAGGTACTGCAAGTGAATTTAACATAGTAATTCTACTTTTATTCTTCAATAATTCACCATCAGGAAATTTATATTTCCATTCTATTTTTATCTTGTCTCCTTCTTCCTTGGGAGTAATTTCAATTATCTCTCTTGTTATTCCTGGTTGAGTTCTATCTGATATTATCAAACCAGCCTCTTTTGCAGAGGTCGCAGTATCGATTCCCATATTGCTCGGATAACTAGGAAGGCTAAATTAATTGTTGATACTAATCAGAGAATTGGGCCAAAACGACTTCTAAACTTCGAATATCATTTTCAATATTTTCTTTTTCAGTACGTTTCAGATCACCTTGAATAATTTGAGTTTGCAAGTATTCTAATTCCTTTTTCATTTCGTCTCTTTCAGCCATCAGGGCCGACTCATCTCTTGCCATAGTCATTGTTGCCACTTGCTGTCTGCTACTTTTTCTTCTCATCCTCCTTTCTAATGAATGTTCACTATCGCCAAATGGAGACGGTTTATTTTCTAACTCAACTGAAACTGGGTAAGGTATACTTATTCCTTCAATTCCAAATCTAATATCAATTTCCCTTAATAACCAATCCTTTGCAAAGAACTCATCATCATAGTCTTCGATCCAAGTATATAATCTGAAGATTTTTGCAAAGTCACCTAGTTCTCTAAGTAATACTCTTGGGGCTGGATCTTCATTAACAAATTTGCACTTTCTTGCAACCGCTGTTATTACTTGCTTTACATGGGCTGAATTTTCATCATAATCTACTCCGATGTCCATATGTAATGAAACTCTAGTTGCAACTCCATCGCCGCCACCTCTAGCAAAATTAGTAATCGTTGAATCTATTAATCTATTATTGGGAATTATGACTAATTGTTCTGTGAATGTCAATATCTTAGTTGACAGTATCCCTACAGATACTACATTACCCTGAATTCCATCTACTTCTATTCTATCTCCAACCTCAAATGGTTGATCTATTGCAAGCATGAATGAGTTAACTATATTTCCTAAAGTTTGCTGTACTGCCAGACCTATAATTAGTGAGAATACTGCTAATGACGCTAATATACCAAATAATTCTATTCCCACTATGTCTAGTGCTAAGTTCAATCCTATGAACCATACTATTCCTCTTGAGATAAAAACCATTATTGGGTTTCCTCCGGTTACGGTTACAGATTTATTTACAGTATATTTATCAAATATTGCTGGAATGACATATTTTATGCCTACGCTAATTAGTGAGGTAGTTAGAAGTATATATGTAGCTGAAAAATACGGTTCTACGTTTGAATAAATCAAACCCTCTCCTTCGCCATCAATCCAATCGATTGAGATTTCGATTCCTAAGGCTAAAACAAATACATATATTCTATTTATTATGGGTATTAGGGCAGCATTATCCCAGTCATTTTTTGTTTTCTTTACAATACTCCATGCTATTTTTGTAATAACCAATTTAACAATTAATAATGATAATATTACTATTCCCAAACAAAATCCAATTTGGTAAATCACTCCTAGGTCAACTATCTGTTGCACCAATTCAGTTATTGGAGTAAATAAATCATCAGTATCTTCTGCCATCCTATTCACTCCTATTATACGCAAAATCCATCTCTATTTAATTACTGTCTAATGATTGAAAATTATTTTTTTCAATTAATTATTGAAATCATACGCTTGCCTTGACCATTCATCTCTCTTAACTCGCCCGGGAAAGAACTCAATTGCAATATTTACCTGTTCTTCAATTTCCGAATCCATTTTCGATATTTGTTCGAAGGTAAATATTCCCAACGCATTTAATTTTTGTTCAATAAATGGCCCTATTCCAGAAATTTCTTGTAAATTATCTCTATTTATGAGTACTGCTCCTTGTCTAAAGTCCCTTTTCATCCCAATTACTCCAATCAAACTATTATCATTTTTATCCGTCCAACTGATAAAAATATCTCCATCTTCATCATTGATGTATGCATTACCGGATTTTGGAAATTGTGACGCATCTGATAAAGTAATTTTGGAATTACCTGGGGAATATTCAGACATAATTTCCGATCTGGCTGTATGCCCTATTGTTTCAAAGTCAATGCTACTGGCATTTGAAGCCACTCTTGCTAAATCTTGAATTTTCTTCTCCTCTTTTGTGATTTTAGTTTGTGTGGCGGTTTCAGGGGCATCATCTACGATAATTTCTTCAATTTCAGGTTCATCATCTGCGATAATTTCTTCAATTTCAGGTTCATTATCAAAATCTTCGTCAAAATCGTCATCATCAAATACTTCATTTATCTCAATATTCTTTGGTAATTCTTCAAATTTAGATTCCAATTCCGGAATTACAACTCCAACTGTCCAACTGAAGTAAACAGATGCTCTCCCGACTCTCAGCAATGCATTATATGTTGTATCAACTTGAGTATTATTGATATCTGTAAATTGTAATCTGAATTCTATCTCTCCTCTTGAATTGGCCTTCATTTCCTTCATGCTGAAGTTACTGTAATCTCCTTCGGAGAGATTAATAAAATCAATTCTTAGTCTAGGAGTTATATTTGTGATTTTAATCAATTCAAGACTTTCTGCACTTCCTCCTGGTCTTATTCCATTCAATTGTTTCAATATGAAAGGATTTTCATATTCGCCAGTTCCAGATGCGAACTTATGGGATGAACTGGTATATGGTGGCTCTGGGCCTCTAATTTCATCATCATTTACACCCCATGGATTCAATAGCCACAATAATAATAATAATAGTAAAACTAATGGAAAACATATTACCCAATATATTTTATTTGAAGTTATTTCTTCTAACTCCAAATAATCACAAATACCATTGCCATCATCATCTAATGGAGTGCTATAATTATCCTTTGGATTTGTTGCACAATTTATTTCTTCAGTATCATTCCAGCCATCATCATCATCATCATCATCAGATATTAAATTTAATGATATACAAAAACTTGAATTTGTTGCATATTTGCAATTAACTTCATCAGGAATTCCATCTCCATCTGTGTCATCCCATGCGAATGAATCATTAGCAAATGCATCTATGTCATCTGCCCTCCCATCTCCATCATCATCATCATCTACATAGTCACACTTACCATCTTTATCAATATCATTTGGGTATGATTCATTATCAATAATGGAAGTATTACAATCCAACTCATCCTGATCGTTCCACCCATCTCCATCCGAGTCTAAATCCTCAATTACTTCTGGAATTATGTCGAAATCTACAGTATAAGAAAAGTTATATTGGCCATTAATTGCTATTACTGTATGGGAGTACTCCAAGATTAAATGATTATACTGTACTAATGGCGTACCAGAAATAATTCCTGTAAAGGGATCTAAAATTAAACCATCAGGTAAATTCGGTATCACACTATATTCTATTATATCGCCACCCGAAGGTGCAATTCTTGGAATAATAGGTTGAATTTCTTCTCCTACTATTGCAACTATTTTGTCATTAGGATAAAAGAAAAGAATCGGAGAATCATCAATTGAATCTAAGATATTGCATATTCCATCTCCATCTAGATCGTCCGGAGACATGTACAATTCCAATGGCTCAGTGCCGCACTCAATCTCAATAGTATCATTCCATCCATCGTTGTCATCGTCTTCATCTATTATGTCAGGAATTCCATCTAAATCACTATCTAGATATTCTGCAGATACTGTTAGATTAAATATATCTATATGGATAGAATTACTTGCAGAGATTGAAAATATGGTATCATTGAATGTAATTAATGGCGCTCCAGATATTACTCCATTTGTAAAATTAAATATTAGTCCATCGGGCATCAGAGGTGCTATACTCCAATTTGTAACATTCCCTCCAAATATTTGCGGTTCAAGATATATTTCATCAAATTCTATAATCAAATCAACATCATCTTCAAGGTATAACAAATCAAAATAACTGTCATCTAAGTCGGGAATTGATGATTTTAATGTAATTAAGATAGAATCGCTATTTTGTGAGTTATTGGCCCACACAGTGAATGTTGTTAATGGGAATTCAAACATTGGGGAGCCAGAAATTGATCCAGTTCCTACCGTAGACAGTGACCTATATGCTAATCCTGAATCTAAATTAAGGCCCAAAGGTAGTTCCGGACTAATTTCCCATTCTCGTACGTCTGCACCATAAACTGTAGCTACTAAGACGTCCATAGGCTCATTTACAAATAAGTTCTGAGAAACACTAGAATAAGTCAAATATATTTCTCCATCATCAACATCGTCTAAATTATCACATATATTGTCTGAATCTCCATCTAACGGTACACTTGTGAATAGCAATGGATTACTTGAACAATTCAATTCATCAATATCGCTCCATCCATCATCATCATCATCTGGATCAGTTTCATCTGGATATCCATCGTTATCGCTATCTAATAGTGAAGCAGAGAGTTCTAAACTAAATAATGCTGAATATTGGGAGTTATTAGCCCATATTGTGAAATTAGTAGGTGAAAATTCTGATACGGGTGTACCAAAAATTAATCCATTATCCGAATTAAATTCCATATTCAGAGGTAATTGGGGATATATTTCCCAAGTCAAAACACTTCCGCCTGTAGTATAGGGATTTAATGAGATTGAACTATTTACGGTAATATCTAATTCATTGAATGGATAACTAAAGAATATTTCGGAGTCATCATTTGGATCTGCACCATCACAAATTCCATCTCCATCAGTGTCTATTGGCATATCTTCTTCATCTAATGTATCTGTTAGACATGCATCTTCATCAATATCACTCCATCCATCATTATCATCGTCTAAATCAGTCTCATCGGGAATGCCATCATTATCCGTATCTAGTAATGATGAAATTATTGTAATATTAAAATAACCAGAATATATGGAATTATTTGCCCATATGGTATGTAAAGATTGATTAAAGATGGTTGTAGCCATTCCGGAAATAATTCCTGTGGAATTATCTAATTCAATTGCTGAAGGTAAACTTGGATATATTTCCCAACTAGTAATGTCTCCTCCTGAAGTAATTGGAATTAAGGGAGTCATACTTTCATTGACTGTCACATTTAATTCACTTAATGGATATAAGATGACTATTATTGAATCATTATTAGTATCTAAATTATCACAAATGCCATCACCATCAGCATCACTTGGATAATTATTATTATCTAAGGGATCATTTCCACAATTATTTTCACTAATGTCGCTCCATCCATCATTATCATCATCTAAATCAGTAATATCGGCATTTCCATCTCCATCAGTATCAATTAATACGGATATTATTAATTGAGCGTTTGATGTTTCTCCACCAGTTGTATTTGCCCATATTGTGTAAGTTGTGGCATTCATAAATTCACCTGGGGTGCCCCAAATAGTTCCATTTGAATTTCCAAACTCTAACCCAATTGGTAATTCTGGAGATATCTCCCAAGAATTAGGAGCGGATCCTGCTGTCTGTCCTGCAATTGGTTGCATTTCAGTTCCATTTACTAACTGTATGGATGAGGTTGGAAATGATAAACTAATTCCGCTGCCTGTTACAGTTAATGTGAAAGTGGTATTTACCGCCCCTCCTGTATTATTGGCCCAAACAGTGTAGTTTACTTCTCCAACAACTAATAGGGGTGTACCTGTAATACTTCCAGTTTCGGAGTTGAATGTAAGGCCCATTGGTAAAGTAGTAGGAGTAATTGCAAATGTGGCAACCTCTCCTCCTCCAAGCGTTGGATATATGCTAACAGATGAATCTCTTCCCACTATGTATGTTCCATTCCCATATGCTATTATCGCTAGTGGTTCATTAATTGTGAAATTAAAATATATATCTCTTGTAGCTCCATCACTGCTTACTTGTAAATTGAATATTGTCGAAGTAAGATTTACAATAGGGGTGCCCCAAATAGTTCCATTTAACTCTCCTAAGTTTAAACCATCAGGTAGGGCAGGGACTACATTCCATGAAACAATAGAACCATTTATTTCAGTTGGTATGATGGAAACTATTTCCAAACCTCTCTCAAAAATAAATTCAGTTTGGTTGTATGTGACTGTTGGCTTGCCATTTCTTACATCAAATGAAACAATTAACTGTTGATTGCCCATTTGTGTATCATTTACCCATATGGTATAATTTGTTAAAGATGAATTTGTGAGGCCAATTCCCGATATTATTCCAGTAGATTCATCAAAATTTAATCCCTCTGGTAAACTGGGAGATATTTGATAGCTATCAATTTGATCAATGCCTCCCATTGCACTGAGTCCCGAAATTCCATACATTATTGACTCGCCATAGACGGGGCTGGCACCATTTATTGTGTGTGATATTCTATCTACCATGAATATAGTTTTATATTGACTAGTGTAGGGGACATAGGTTCCGTCCCAATACAAATTGGATGTTGAGCAGTAGAATGAAATCAATGGGTTATCATAACTATCAAATGTTACATCAGACCACAATGTGACAAACGAACTTGCAGGGTTAACGCCATTTACCATATACTCCTCAAAATCAGTATTAAAATTACTATCAAGCCTCATTATTCTATGGTGATTTCCAAGGTTATATTGGTTATTGCCAATAAATAACCATATTTTATCTTGAGAGTCTACCTCTACCTTACTATGATACTGTGAATAATGTGCACCATTGTTGACTAAACATATTTCTTTACTATTCTTTAATTCTCCATCCATGCTATCAAGTCTTAATAGAAGTAAACTATCTAAGCATGTATCATTAAACCAATGATATTCCTCAGAAATTGTTAATTGAGATATATCTGACAAACTCCATATTGAAATTATTAAATCTCCGTCCTCCAATATATTCATTTTTGCATTAAAGGCTGTTGATGAAAATTTAGATCCTGAATCTTCTGAAATGATATTGCTACTGAACCAGTTGCCAGATGAATCAATATTGCCTATGATAAAACTATATTTTCCAATTTCTCCAAAGGTATCGTTTCCTAAATTAATAGTACCATATTGTTTCCAAAATAAATTAACTATACCACTTTCTTGAACAGTCATACTCTGTAAAATTGGTGAGTAAGATGTAGTTAACTCTGGCGTTTGGATCCACATAAATTCTCCTGCTGAATTCATCCTAACTACAAATGGTCTTTTATAATTACAAAGGGACTCTGATATTTCCATAGTTATGTTGCCCAATGTGATATTCCTGCCGCTTTCTGATTGCAATGTCGAATAAAACTGTCCAGAAAATGTAATTTCTTCTGTAATATTATTGATATGGATGTTGGCTGCCGCAGCTGTGTTATCTGCTATAGTATCCAAATCCCATATTACAGCAGTACTATTTGCTGTATTATGCATGGCTTTTGACCATCTAATTTCTCCTAAATTATCTATAGATATGACAAATGCTGATCTACGTGAGGGTAAATCCCATTCACTACCAGGCAAATCTATCGAACCATCACTATGTCCGAGAATATATGAATTTCCATTATCGTCCAAAGCTAACTCACCTGAAGAGACGGTAGAAGAACTATCAATAGTCGTAACCCAAGCCCATGTCCCGTTACTATATCTTTTTGCAACATATACATCATTAGCATTGAGTCCTGAACTAACCGATATACCATCGGTAGCCCATTGAGAATTATAATTATATTTTCCATAATAATATAGATTTCCTTGGGAATCATATTCATGTTGAGTATATCCTCCTCCATTTCCGCCTGATGGATATGCCATAATCGATATACCTGCTATAGTTGGTGACTTAGAAACTACGAATATTGTTAAATTAAAAATATATGATGATGTTGAGCTATTAGAATAGATTGTAATTTCTGTCCCAGTTAAATCTGTATTAATCGGCGTACCTGAAATTATTCCAGTAGTACTATTGAAAATCAGGCCTTCAGGTAGGCCCTCAATCC
>JBKEHQ010000013.1:0-22174 GCA_046710875.1 Candidatus Thalassarchaeaceae archaeon | reverse complement strand
AAAATAATCAGGATGATTTGATAAATAAAATTTCGATATCTCCTTGGAAAATAATGGGTATTGACATTAAAAATGAATTTATTCCGCAGGATTTAGATGATGAATATTTTTCTATAATTAAATCATCTATTTCTCAGTATCCACTTGGTGATGAAGAATGGGCAAATCAAGTAGAAGCAAGATATCCATTGGCATCTTGGATATCATCGCCACCAATAATGAGATGGCCAAGATGGCAAAGATTGAGGAATAGGCTTGATCCTGAATGGTTAGCGCTGCTTGATCTAAACTATTTACCAATTGAAAAAGTTATTGAAGTTGCCAATGAAGCACCATCTTCTGTATTAAAAATTCTTTCAGAAGCAATGAGAAAAAAACTACGAGAGGATCCAGATATTTTTCTCAGATCAAGACCTGCAATTGATTCCATAGATGCATCAAAAGGAGTATCATGGTTAGCGGCACAATTTCTTGCTAACGCTGCTTGGATGCCAGATTCAATGCATGAGGACATGAGAGATTGGGCCATAAATGCATGGATAATGAATCCCCCCCTTAATTCACTTCCAGCAATCAAGGGAATTTATTGGCTTTATATGAGAGAATTTCAACAGAGGAGTACCGCAGATCAAATGATGATTAAATTGAAAAATAAAAATCTAACACTTAATCCAAATAATGAATTTGTGATATGGTCCAATATGATAGACTTAATATTAGAAGATAAGAAATTAAGTAGAGAGGATTTAGAGTTAATACTCCTTGAAATGCCAATTGATTGGTGGGCAATCGTATCTCATAAGTTATTAAAAGAAGCATTGAATAGTGATAAAATGAAATGGTTGTTAAAGATGGATTTACCTTGGTCTGCAGTAATTTTGAGGCCAGAGGGTGAAAGAAATAATGCCCCTGGAGTTTCGGCTATGTTGCATCCAGGATGTGACTATTCAATAATAAAGGATTTGACTAAGGAAAAAAATAATTTTGAAAGTGATTCAGTTATTGACTTTTATGAGGCATTGAATTGCTCAATTAACAACATTATCCCAAAAAGAGGTAGGTCCCATGAATTAGTAGGTTGGTTAGCCCAGCCGATAAGAAGATGGCCAAATTTTTCGAAAAATGAGATAGCAAATGGAAATTCAGAAATCATGAATAGATTAATCATAAGAAGTTCTGGATTTAATAAGTAGTGCATAAAATTATGAAAATAACCTAAAATGAACCGAGATGTTCTTCAAGTACATGCATGGACCGTAATTTGCCCAAGCGGCAACACCGTAACGACGAGGTCACCACGCCGGAGACTTAGGATGATTTACGGTACCACGTTATGGGAAACCATTTGTCGAAGACCACGATGACCTAACGGGATGATTTGTGGCGCAAAACAAGTGGCCGGATTGTGAAAAGGTCCCCAGAGGACTGAAAGGAATGAATCAAGGGACTACCACACAGTTCGACAGACGTCCCGGGGTGGGTCAGGCGCCAGAGCCAACGCAATGAAGGTGACCGTTACACCCCGGGGCACATAAAATAAACAAATATGTAGGGATTATATGCATAAACTTGGCCTAATCGGCGGTACGTTTGATAGATTTCATTTAGGTCACAAGAAGTTGATAAATGATGCATTATTAAAATGTATGAAAATAGAGATATGGATAATATCTGATGAGATTGCAACAAAAAATAATCCAACAACTAACTCTTGGATAATTCGCAGAGATGAAATTATTGATAATTTAGATTATGAACAAATAGAAAAAATTACATTTGGCATCTTAAATGATGATCATGGTCCAGCTCCAACTCACATTGATGCAACAGCAATTATATGCTCTAATGAGACAAGAAAAATTTGTCTTGAAATTAATGAAATTAGATTAAAGAATTCATTAGAAAAACTAGAAATCATAGAAATAGGACACGTCAAAGCATGGGACAAAATACCAATTTCTAGTACCAGAATACGAAATGGAGAAATTAACAGAGAGGGTGAACCTTGGAATGTAAATATAAATATAAATAATCAAATATCAATTTGGGACTCAGAAATTTTGAATATAACAGATGAAGTAATCAGAGATTTAAAAAAACCATTTGGAGAGTTAATTTCCGGTCCGGAAAAAAAACCCGAATATGCCATGGGAATTGCAATAAATAAATATCGAAATGAAAATGTACCATTGATAGCAGTTGGAGATGTATCTGTACTTACTCTTGAAAGATTAAATTATCCTCCCGAAATAGCCTTAATTGATGGTAAAACAAAGAGAAAAATATGGATAGAATCAGAGGAAATAAAATTTGATAATTATGATGAAATTATTAAATGCGACAATTTGGCTGGAGAATTGACACCCGCACTATTTAATGCATGTAAAAAATCAATAAATTCTTGGTTAAATAATAAGAATACAACGTTGATATCAATAGATGGGGAGGAAGACTTAGCCCCTTTAATACTTCATCTATTGGCCCCATTAGGCTCAGTAGTGATATATGGGCAACCAAAAAAAGGAGTTGTTGTCAGAATAACAGAAGAAGAAACGAAAAGAAGATGTAAGATGATAATAGAAAAATTTGATTCAAAAAATAATTAATTTTTTGAACTATCCAAAATGAAAATTCCTATTCCAAATGAAATACATGTAATCATTACCGAATAAACGCCTGGATCTATCCAAGTATTATAATAAATACTCCATACAAGATAAAAAATAATTCCAATACTTATTAACCAACTTGATGTAAACTTGAGTATACCTTTTTCTAACGTCGATAGATTATTAAAAAACGATTTTATTTTATCTTGAATAAATATCGAAATATCTTCACTATCGCCTTTTGGCCTCTTTGCAATAGATTTTTTTATGCTCAAAAAACCAATAATGAAAAGAAATACTGCTAATCCCAAAAATATAATATCGTCGATAACCATTCCAAAGCTAGTGGTATTAGAATCTCGAGATTTTAATATAAATCCGGACCATAAGGCCTTTCTACCTGGAGAATAAGCCCCTATAGAAAGATTCACAATAGACAAGATTATTCCCCATGAACCAATTGCAATTGCAGACACCGATAGAGGCACACTAGGCCCCTTCAAGGAAGATTTCCATTCAATAGCATCGCCTTTCATTACTCTGTGCGAATTGCTTTCGTGGTATAATGATTATCGAGAAATGAGGGGCCACTACAATTGAGATTGTAGTTTATATTTGCCCAAAGCTGCCTCATTTACTAATGGCTCATTATCACTCATTAATGATATTGCATCTATCGCTTTGGGTATTGCAGAGTTAACTTGTTTACTTCTTCCTCCACGTCCTTTACTAACATTCCTAGCAATTATCAATCCTAATGTATCAAGTTCATTTAATAATGTTGAAACACGACGAGTGGTGAGTGCTTCTACTTGTACCTTTATACAAGCATCGGAGTAAGTTCTATAGATATCTCCCGTAGATATGTTTCTCAAACCATTTTGTTCATTGACACATATGGAAAAAAGTACTAATTTTTGATGGAGAGGGAGGGTCCTCAATACTGGTGTGACTTGATCATATTCAAGTTGGCTTCGGGCCATCTTTACGTGCCTTGTATCTACCTTATTTTGTGCACTTTGTTCTGCTTTTTGGACTGATATTCGTAATAGGTCTAGCGCCCTACGGGCATCGCCATGCTCTTGTGCGGCTAAAGCTGCGCAAAGACCTACTACGCCTGCTTTGAGCACCTCTCCTTTTAGCCCTGTTTCTGCCCTTTCTAGTAGAATATTTTCAATTTCTAATGCCCCATATGGGTGAAATACAATATCCTCTTGGCTTAATCTTGATGTTACTCTTGGATCTAATTGTTGTGTAAAATTTAAATCATTACTTATTCCTATAATACAACATCTAGCATTTGTTAACCTAGTATTAAGATTTGTAAGATTATAAAGTAGGCTATCGCCAGCCCTAGATACTAAATTATCAATCTCATCAAGAACGATAATATGGACTCCCCCTGTCCTATCCATACGGTGGATTAAAGTTTCTAGTACTCGATCCGTAGGCCAGCCAGTAAAAGGTATTACTTGGTCACCGCGTTCATAAATTTGGGATGCCATATTTTGGATGACTCTATATTTAGTATCTACACTTCTGCAGTTTATTTCATAAGTACTAACATTCTGATTTAGTTCCAATCCCTTCTCCCTTAATTGATTTAGTACATATCTTGTAACAACAGTCTTCCCTGCACCAGGGACTCCGTATAGTAGCATATTAGAAGGTATATGCCCTTGCAATGCATCTACTAAATTTTTAACTAGCGAACCTATTTCATGATCCCGATGGGGGAGTCGGGAAGGTTCGAACCCATGGTCGAATGCTTTCCTATCTGTAAACAGACTTTCCTGTCCGAGAATTTTTTCAAAAATATTCCCGTCCAAAATAAATCACAAAGCCATCATATTATACTCTAGAGCACTTATTTTACTAACCTAGTAATTTGCGCGCAAGCATATGTCTTCAAGCGAATAAGTCAAAGATAATAAGTGTGACTTATGACTTTAATTTTAGACATAATTTTTATGACATTTCAAGGAACATAATTCCAATACTGTTGAAATATATTTTTCAAATGCCACATATTTTAAATGTCCCATCGTCAAATATATCAAGAAAGTCTCCATCTTCTAATTGATGAATTGATTTTGGTAATTTGGGAATTTTGAATTCTCCTTCTTTAGATTTTGAAGTTGCATAATTATGCGTTACTAGGACGAGCTTATCGGGAAATTTTTGTGTAAATGAAATAATATCGGCAGGAGTATGATGGTACGGAAAATTACCTATGTCCGGCATTCCCATTTCCAAAATTATAACATCCGCATTTTTTGATCTTAATTCTATTTCATCACATGGCCCTGAATCGCCACAATGTAACAAGACAAAACCATTTTTATGGATTAATTCATATCCATGAGGATCAGTTTCTGGAGTGTGGCAAACTGGGAATCTATTAAATTTCCAATCTGTACCCATAATTTGAGAATTTTCTGATTCGTTCCAATTTACCAAGTTATCAAAACTATCTTCGAGGCTTCCGGGAAAACCTATTTTACAGAGATTCGTTAAAAAATTTTTCCCATTTGGCCTAAGATAAATATTTAAATTATTATTTTTTTTATCTCGTTGTAGATATTTTCTTTCCAGCAAGATAAATGGAAATCCAAAAGTATGATCACCGTGCCAATGAGTAAATAAAATATTATTTATCGATCCGGGATTGATATCTGCATTACGTAATTGATAAATTAATGTAGGAGGTGCATCGATTAAAATGCAGTTATCAATTATAGCTAAAGCATGAAATCTCCCCTTAGGAGAAAATGCATTACCTGTGCCTAGGAAGTCAATACGTGCCATAGTTCCGGATACGGGCGTATGACTTGACTTAATCGCATAGAATATTGCATTATGTCTAATCTTTTTTTGCATCCATTCATAAAGAAGTTTCAATTCGAAGGAATGTAAATCAGGGGTAATATGTTGTCTGACATTCGTTCTATACTAATCCTTTATGGGTCTCAATCCGGTAATTCTGAAGATATTGCTATACAAGCAGGTAACTTGTCTATGAAATTAAATTTAGATCCGACTGTTCGCGCCATGGATGAAATATCAATAACCGATTTAAAGGACCAAAAGAGAGTTTTAATTTGTTGCAGTACATGGGGAGATGGTGAACAACCCGATAATGCTGAAGATCTCTGGGAAGAAGCAGGTAACTCTAGCATTGATTCATTGGATGGCTTAAATTTCTCAGTACTTGCACTTGGAGATTCATCCTATGACTTATTTTGTGAATCAGGTAAAGAATGGGACAAATGGCTTGAATCAAAGGGAGCAAAAAGAATACATGAACGAGTAGATTGTGATGTTGACTATGAAGAAAAGGCACAAGCATGGTCAGAAGCAGTTCTTCGAAAGATGGCTGAAGTTGAAGATGATTTTAATGTGATTGAAACTGACAAACAACCGGAAATAATTATTCAAGAAAGTGAGTCATTGCCTGTTAAAGCAAAAATATCAGATAAAAAAGGACACTGGAGCGCAAAGAATCCATATATTTCAAAATTAACTCAAAATTATATTTTAAATGGCGAAGGATCAGGTAAAGAGACTAGGCACATTGTTTTCGATTTGGGAGATTCAAAATTAGAATATAAAGCTGGAGATGCATTGGGAGTTATTCCAATTTGCCCTCCCGATATAGTCGATGAATTACTCTTAATCTGTGGATTTGATGGAACCGAAGAAGTAGAAACAAATATAGGAATTTGCAGCATAAGAGAAGCACTATCTTCTAGATGTGAAATACACAGAGTTTCAAAGAAATGGATCAATATGTTAGGAACACAAATCAAAGATAGTTCTGAGAGTGTAGATTTTAAGATAATTAAAAGGCAAAGGACATCTGAACGCAATGGAGATTTAGTAATTAACTGGGAAGGCACTGGAATTGGAGAAGATTTACCCCCAGAGTATAACGAAATTGGGGCAATTAGTAATCCAAGTTTCGACCTTTGGAATAAATTAACTTCTGATGATAGTGCAATGGAAGATTATATGTGGACTAGAGATTATATTGATGCTCTTGGAGATTTTAATGACATAATATTTACTCCCCAGGGACTTATTGATGGAATGGATAGACTCAAACCTAGATTATATTCAATAGCTAGTAGCCCTGAATTTGAATCCGGAACTGTCCATTTGACTGTTGGAATAGTACGCTATAGTTATCATAATAGAAACAAAGCAGGACTAACTACTGGATACTTATCAGATAGGTGCAAAGTAGATGAAACTCCTATAGGAGTATTTATGTCTCCAACTCGTTCTTTTATTTTGCCTGAAGATGGGCATAAGGACTGTATAATGGTTGGCCCTGGAACTGGAATTGCACCATTTAGGGCATTTCTTCAACAGCGAGATTTGAATAAAGATAAAGGTCGTAATTGGTTGTTCTTTGGAGATTGGACCGAAGATGGTGAATACTACTACAAGGAAGAAATGAATGATTGGAAAAATCGAGGAGTACTCGATAAGCATGACCTTGCATGGTCCAGAGACGGAGATGAAAAGGTGTATGTCCAACACTTAATGGAAAAGAATGGCCTCGAAATTTGGCAATGGATAGATGGCGGCGGATATTTTTATGTTTGTGGAGATAAATCAAGAATGGCAAAGGACGTACATAAGACATTGATAAGAATATGCCATCAATATGGTGACATGACCGAACAAGAAGCCACTATTTATGTTGAGACTACATTGATGAAAACTGAAAAAAGATACCTCAGAGATGTATACTGAATAATTAAAGAGTTTGTTGCACTCCACAAATCTAGGTAAATATGATGTTTCGCCGTGTACTTATAGCCAACAGGGGAGAAATAGCCCTTAGGATACTAAGATCCTTGCGCTCATTGGGTATTGAGGTTGTAATTATTTATGGTAAAGAAGATAGGTTGTCACTACCAGTTAGGTTAGCAGACGAAGCAATATTTATTCCACGGGAAGATCCTTTGGCATCTTATTTAGACATTGAAGAGATAGTGAAGATAACAAAAGAAGTTGGTGCTGATGCCGTTCATCCGGGTTATGGATTTTTAGCTGAAAATTCTACTTTTGCAAGAAGGTTAGAAGAAGAAGGAATTAAATTTATTGGACCTGATTCTAATGTACTTAGGCTCTTAGGGGATAAAATATCTGCTAGGGAAATAATGTCTAAAGCCGGATTACCCATTGCAAAAGGAACGAATGAACCGGTATCAGATGTTAAGCATGCAACAGAGATTTCAAAGGAAATTGGATTTCCATTAATCATTAAGGCTGCAGCAGGCGGTGGCGGCATAGGGATGCAAGTTGTAACAAAAGAAAGTGAATTTAGTAGTGCATTAACACTTTGTCAAGGAAGGGCGCTTTCTGCTTTTGGAGATGGTCGTGTATTTATAGAAGAATTTATTGAAGATGCTCAACACATTGAGTTTCAAATTCTTGGAGATGGAGAGAACGCAGTTTATTTTGGAGAGAGATGTTGTTCAATCCAAAGAAGGCATCAAAAAATTATAGAAGAAGGACCTTGGTTATCTGAAGAAGAAAGAAAAAGAATAGGCGACATAGTTATTGAGGGCGCTATTGCAGTACGATATGAAGGATTAGCAACGTTTGAATTCTTAAGAGACAAAGATAAGAATTTTTATTTTTTAGAAGTTAATCCAAGAGTACAGGTTGAGCACACCGTTACAGAGATGATAGCAGGAGTAGATTTAGTTTCATTAGGCATTAGGATTGCTGCAGGAGAAAAATTACCTATTAAGCAGGACGATATTAGTCTGAATGGGCATGCAATTCAAGTGAGAATAAACGCTGAAAATTCCTGGACTTTAACTCCTTCTCCTGGAAAAATTTGGGAATGTATTTGGCCCGGAGGTCAAGGAGTAAGGATAGATTCTCATGCCCATACTGGATATGATATACCCTCCTCATTTGATTCATTGATAGCTAAAGTTATTTGTTGGGCACCAACAAGAATGGAGGCCATAAACAAAATGTCCTCGACCTTAGATGAAGTCATTCTAACTGGAGTCGATACATTGATTCCTTTACATAAGCAAATATTGAATGAAAGAGATTTTAAAAATGGTGATATAACTATCAAGTACCTTGAAGACCATCCAAATATTATGAAGGAGAATAATTGATGGAACTTATTATCGTTGGAAGCATTGGTTATGATGATTTGGAAACACCAGAAGCTAGTGGTTCTGACATAATTGGAGGTTCAGCGGTCCATTCGAGCATCTCTGCAGCATTTCATCTAGCTAAGCTTCCTGGGTTACCTTCAAGAGTAGGAATAATGGGGCCAATTGGAAATGATTTTCAAGATTATGATCTAGAAATGATGGAGCATAAAGGCATAGACATAACTGGAATTGTAGAATTGGAAGGTAAGACATTTAGGTGGTCGGGGAAATATGAAGGGGCAATGAATGATGCAGAGACCATTTCAACTGAAGTTAATGTATTAGCAAATTATTTACCAAATGTTCCAGAATCATGGACCATTCCTGAAATTATATTTTGTGCAAATATGCATCCATCATCACAAGTATCAGTACTAGACCAATGTAATGGAGCAAAGATTTCAGTAATAGACACTTTCATGATGTGGATAGAAACAGAATTTGAAACATTGTCTGTTGCATTAAGAAAGGTAGATATTGCAATTATTAATGAAGAGGAAGCATGTAAGATTGCAAAAGAGGACACGATAACAAAGGCGGCCAAAAAAATAATGTCTGGCGAATCATTGCAGGGTGGAGAGATTGCAGGGAAGGGCCCAAGAGGACTAATAATAAAAAGAGGAAGTGCCGGAGTATTAGCATATATGCCATGTGGAATTATAGCATTACCATCATATCCGACAACTAAAATAATTGATCCCACAGGCTGTGGAGATTCATTCGCAGGAGCATTCTTAGCCAATATAGTTGGAACTAGTGGAATAATGGAAGACAGAGAGATTTTGAGGAATGCATTGGTACATGCCACTGTCACTGCATCCTTCACCATAGGTGGACTTGGTTCATCTAATTTAATCAGTCTTGAAAAAGGTAAATATCATGCAAGAGTAGATGAATATAGAAGAATTGTAGGGTTACAATAACTTCTTTATACCTGGTAACAAATTATCATTAGATTTTGAAATCGTAGACCTTAATTGATTAAATTTTAAATGATTATTTCCAATAGATTGGATATTTTCTTCTGAATGATTTTTATCAGAAATTTTTAATAATATTTTGTTAATTGCATTTTGAGAAGAATTATTAGAATTAATACGTTGAGATTTTCTAATTCTTACTCCGACATCTGATTGGTGCTCTTGGTCAGATCTTAATCTGAGATGTTGTGATGTCTGAAACTTAATGTTTTTATTCAATAAAGGTAATCCAATTGTAGGAGCATTATTACGATTTAATTGGGTTCTTGAAGAAGCAGGCCTTAGTAATTTATCTAGCCAACCGATATTTTTATTTTCATAATTTTTTCCTTTGAAATTAATTCTTGATTCGCCTCTATTGTATGCTAAATTTTTAAGAGCAGGAAATTCTGATAAATTTGAAGTTTTGGGAGTATAATTCAGTTCATTTCTCCTACTATTATTTTCTTGAATAGCTTTTGTTTGATTTACTATTCCTGACTTACACTCATCCCTTACAGCAATTTCGTTGGGACCCGGGAGCACGTGTTTTGGCTCATATATGCCATCAGGAATGCCATGAGAATCATATGCTTTCTTAATCATTTGTGCACTAGAAATTGAAGAATTTAGGTCATTTTGTAAATAATTAAGTCTATCGTCACTTTCATTCTGCGTAGTAACTTGTTGACTATCATCAGGATTTGAGTCAAATAATCCACCTTGTCCGAACATATCTATATTCCCTCCGAACATATCTAATTGGTCGGCCGCCTCAGATAGTACTGAATCTATTCTTGATATGTCATCATTTATGTCATCATTTTTAGATTCTTTTTCATTGTACCATGAAGGAGGAGATCGTCCACCCCATGCACCTTCATATGCAGATTTAGAGTCATCCTCAAAATTTGCATTAGTATTTTCAAACTTATTATTATCTATTCCATTAAACGCGGGAAAAATATCCTTCATATCATTTGATTGAATTATTTCTTCTTCTAAATTTTTTTGAGATATTAGACCTTTACTAGATTTTACCATAGAGCCGCCGGCGTGAGTAAACGCAGGATATGATGGGACTTCATTATCTAAATTTTCAAGTCCTATTCTAGCCTGCTCAATATCATTTCCTTGACCCAATCTAGATATCATTATCGTAAGTCTCAATAATGTCCCTTCGCTACCTGAAATAAGGTGACGGTCTCCAGAGAATGTTTCTATTGCTAGTATTGAATATCTTGAATAAACATGAAATAATATCGCCAATATTCCTAAAATTATTGGAATCAAGCCATAAGGTAAAGTCATGGCTGTAATTCCAAGCCCCACGGATATCAATCCTAATGGAACTAATCCATTAGGGAGATATGAAATTTTTAAAGCGCGAGTTCGATTGATGCTTCCCAGATTTATGCGTAGGCCTTTGCCATCTATTCTTTCAAGTGTTAACTGCCGTTCGGAAAGTACTGCACAAAAGTTACCTTTTACTCCGACAAGAGAAAGGTTCCCGATTAAATCGGTTTTACCCCCTCCAGTCGGGCCTTTAAGCCCAGCTGAATACATCCAATTATTGCAGGGCAACTCATCATGTATAAATCAATGGGAAAATTAATAATAAAATATGGGATTCATCATTAATCATTCATGGTACCGAAATTAAATTATTTGCTGTTCCAATAATTCGCATTGGAGTTGCATCTAACTGAACTATGACAATTTTATTGTTCTGATTCGCCCTTACATACAATGGATTGTCCCATTTGACCTGTAAAGTATTATCCAATATTTCTATTATTCTACCTACGACAAACTGTAAATCTGTTGAAACATGAACAATATCATCTTTTTTTAATTCTTTTTTCTGAAATGGTGCATTAATTAGTTCAAATTTAGATGTAGAGTGGGCTTCCAATACCTTTGAATCGGAATGAACAATTATACATCCTTTTTCCAAAGCTTCTTCCCTTAAATTCCTAATTGCTAGGCCAACTCTATCTCCAGAAAAGGCATTATTAACATCGTCATCCATTACTTGTAAACTCCTAACAATTCCTTTTTCCGACAATGGTAATGCTTCAATAGAATCATGTTTCTTTACAATACCGGACTGTACATAACCAATTCCCACAAGTCCGATTCCTTGTACAACAAAATGTTGATCTATTGGGAGTATTAGTTGTTCATCCAATATTTCTCTTTCATTAAACATATCAAATATATTTGAGCGTATTCTGTGTGGCTCAGGCATGGAGTTATAAATTTGCCAAGGTAATCCGGCTTGGGACAATAATACCGAGATTTGCTCCTCATCTATCCATGCACCTTCTTCAGGATTTATTATAACCATTCCATTTTGAATTCCTGCACATGAAAACGATACAAGTATTTCTCCCAATGCTGCATCTATCTTTGATATCTCGATAATACCTGCTTTGGCGACATTCAGTACAGATAAAAGCGGCCTAATACTTTCAGGATGTTTTAAGGGCCTTAGAAATGAAATTATTCGAGACTTTTCGCCTGAACCTTCCTTAAATACATAAGATTCTATATCCCTTACATCGCCACGTTTTGCAATGCTTCTAGCAAACTTTTCTGAGCCAATTAAAGCTACATTGATTACAGGCATAACAATGCTAGAATAATAGTACTGTTGAAGTACGTGGTCATTAAACATTATTTCATTGCATCTCTGGCAGTTTTTGCTAAATTCCAAAATAATTTCTCTTCTTCCGTATTAGGAGTAAATTGAGGTATTGATATTGGATTCATAGAATCATCTATTGCAACCATGAAAAAGAAACCTGAACATATTTCTTCACCCTCCCATTCGGAACGGGACATTCTGCAAGATGTTACATGTAATCCTGCAGTACGAGGAGATGTCCAAACTACTTTTGCAGTTGTTCTTATCAAATCTCCTTGATATGCCGGTTTTCGAAATTTTAATGCATCTACGGATACCGTTACGAACTCCCTGTGAGCAAACTTAGATGCAGCCATTCCTGCACTTGTATCCATTATACTCATAAGATGGCCTCCAAAAAGGGTATTTAGAGCATTAGTATGACCAGGAAATACCTCATTCATCAAAATAACGGGTTCAAGTGAGTAAGGTTTTTCCATGTTTATCAGGCAGACATGAGAGGGCATACTCCTTGAATACTTCACCGAATATATATCAAAAACATATTTTTTATGAGTTTATTTGAATCGGGATAACTCCTCGGGCAGTCATGGAATTATCAAATCTGCATTGGGACGAAGTTATTTACAAAGATCCAATGGGTGGAAAAATAATATTATGGCCCCATTTACCATGTATTATGATGCCAAGTAGTATGAGAGTAAGAAATTGGGATGGTTTAGCATTACTTTATTCATCTGAAGATATTGCAATTTTAAAAATAGAAGATGAGTTAGAAATTCAAAATCCAGGAGTTAATGTTCAAGCCGTATTGGCATCTGGAATAGGATTGGGCATGTTATTGAAAGATATTCAAGTCTTGGATGTAGATGGACCAAAAATTCCAGATCCGGAACCTACACGATTATTGCATCATGCAGAAAACACAGGAAATAAGCCGATATACCCAATAATTCCCTCCATAGATGATAGTAAATGGGAAGATTGGTATATTAATTGTGCAGATAATCAAGTAAAACTAGTCCATCTCTTAGGGACATTAACAAAATCAAATAGATATAGGAAAAATAAGATTATTGCATCTAAAAAGATAGAAAAATCAAAACATATTAATTCCGATTTAGGGGCAGCATCGGCTGCATGCGCATCATGGTGGATAGAGGACAATAGAGGATTGACAGATGAATTAATTAAGGTACGAGATGATAGATTTGCCTCTAGAATACGAGGGGCTTTGTCTGATTTAAGAGATAGGAGAGTTGATGAAAGCAATGCCCTCCATCCTATACTACTTGTACCAGTCCATCAGGCACATATCGGAAAGATATCTGAAGCTATTAATAATTGTATAAATATAGAGAAGATAGGAAGGAGTTGATTAAATTAAATTAAATGATAAGTTATTCAACATAGAAACTCAAACTTTCAAATTTACACCTCAGATACCAATAAAACATGAAGATGTAATAAGTTTGAGAAATGGATCACTAAATGGAGATTACGTAATAGTATCTAATGAAAGTCCTAAATCTACTTTAGTGATTGATAAGTATGGCTCAATTATTGTACATAATATTTCTAGGCATGAAGTTGCTAAATTGATAGTTCAAAATTTTCTACTAAGCATAGGAATGCCTGAAGATAATTTAAAATTAGAGAGAGGAGAAATTTTAGTTCAATTTTCACTTGGTAAATCAGTTTTACTTGAGTTAGCAGAAGATCGATTTACTGATATAATATTAGATGAGGAAATTGGAGCTTTGAGGATAGATGCAAAGAGACATAATTGCAGAATAATTTTATTCAATAATGGTAAAGGAGTTGTTTTAGGGCAGTCTTCAAAAAAAGTAGCGAAATTGGCTACAACATATTGGTCGGAACAACTTGAGAATGAAGGCGCATTAGCGTGATAGATATGTTAGAAAATGGTTTTTGGACTGGCCCGATAATGGATCAACATATACATTTAGATAAGAATAATCTTTTTTTGGGGGCGGTGGATGATTTTTTCATAGCTGGTGGAACGGCTATTAATTTAGTACACAAGCCTGATTTTAATAATCTTCCTAAATCGTTGAATGATTATCAAGTAGCATATAATGAAACTTTAGAAATGGCAAATGAAATTAGAGAAAAATATGAGATTAGTGTGAATGTTATTCTTGGACCCCATCCAGTAACATGGGAAAAACAGATTATTCCCCTTGGCATAGATAGGGCTACAGAGTTACATATTCAAGCCGTCGACTTGGCATTGGAACATATTAAAGAAAAAAATGCTGTTTGCCTAGGAGAAGTTGGGAGACCGCATTATCCTGTGAATGATAAGATATGGGGATTTGCAAATGAATTACTACTACAAATTATGCAAAAGGCTGCTGAAAATAAAGTTAGTATTCAATTACATGTCGAAGATAATGGTTCCAAGACATATTCCGATATATCAAGAATGTGTAAAATTTCTAAACTACCTAAAAAAAGAACGATTAGACATTTTGCACCAGCCGACATTAGTTCAGATTTTACCCAAGGAATAAGTTCGACAATAAATGTAGGCAAAGGTTGCATTAAGGAAATAATAGAAACGCTTCCTGAATCAGAATCATATTGGGGGATGGAGACTGATTATTTAGACGATTTAAATAGGCCTGGTGCTGTTCTTGGCCCTAAAACTGTACCTAAAAGGACACAAGAACTTTCTCAAACATTGTGGAAATCAGATTATTCCGATAATAAAATTATCGATCTCATGCTAAATATTCATTCAAAATGGCCAAATGAATTATATCCGTAATCTTAGTTTTGGAGTGAATGTCATAAATCCCCCTATGACAAACATAAGTATGCATATTCCAAAAAAATAAAATTCTCCAATTGGTAGAGATACATCTAAAGATTTTAAAATCATTCTTAATAATGGGCCATTAATTGGCAAGAAGAAAATCATTAGGAAGATTCCCGCCCTTTGCCTCAATATCATATGTCGAGGGGCACGCCTCCCACATTTGAATAATTGTGACCGAATTGGTTTTGAAAGATATCAGTCTCGGATATGATAAGCGCCTGTGGTGAAGGGGTTATCACCTGAGGTTTCCAACCTCATGTCCTGGGTTCAAATCCCAGCGGGCGCACCATTTTTGTCAATTCAATACTGTCACATTGAAACGCTTATTCTCTTCCGTAAGGGTATGTCTGAGAGTAATGAGAGCCAGGGGGATGATTCTATGAATCTTAGTAAAGATAATTCAGATTCATTGGATGAAAAACAAATCATTGGCAGGAAAATATGGAGAATTGCCCCCTATATCAAGAAATATTGGAAAATGGCGCTGGGAGGAGTTTTTTCCAATATGATAGCAAGGGCCTTTGATTTGATACCATTTATTGCCATAGGAATGGCTGCTGACTATTACAGGGATGAAACATTCACTGATGGATTCATAGAAAGAGTTGTTACTTCTGAAATCTTGCCTACTTTAGGACCAATTAATTCCGTTGAATTTGGATTTGGTTTGTTAATTTTGATGTCATTTACTTTTCTTGCAGTATTTCAAGGACTTAGTAATCAATTGTGGCAGTCAACAGCATATATGGCCCAGCATGACATCAGAATGGATGCTACGGATTCATTAATGGCGATGGAGGCATCTTATTTTGAATCTCGGCAAACAGGTAATCTCATGTCAGTCCTTTCTTCAGATGTGGCACAACTAGAAGATATTATTTCGGATGCGAGTACTAGCATAATTCGGATAATCACAACTTTTACGGCTGCATTTGCAATAATGTTCTGGATGTCGCCCACATTAGCACTTATTCTTTTTACTCCTTTGGTCTTAATTATACCAATGGTCGTGTGGTTTTCAACAAGAGTACAAAGAAAATATAGGAAAACTAGAGAGAGTACTGGTGGAATAGTAGCAATATTGGAAAATGTATTATCAGGTATCACAGTAGTTCAGGCATATAATGCAACCAAATTTGAAAGTTCAAGAATTGGAATTCAAAGTGGAAATTATCGTGATCAATCAATAGATGCTGCATTTGTGAGAAATAGATTCATACCGGGAATTTACATTGTTGCAGGACTATCGTTTGGATTATTGGTATCAGCCGGAGGTTGGGTAATGGCTGAAGGCCAAATTACAGTTGGGCAATTTGTTACATTTCTCCTTATTTCAACTAGAATGACAATGCCAATGTTCATTTTAGGAATGTTGATAAATCAATTACAAAAAGGAGAAGCTGCATCCAAAAGAGTTTTTGCATTAATAGATTTAGAACCTTCAATATTTGACAAAATAGGAGCAATTGAACTTCAAGGGCCCATAGAATCTATCTCATTTGAAGGAGTGACATTTTCATATCCTACTTCTGGGAATAATGTACTTAATGAAATATCATTCAATGTATCTTCAGGCGATTTCCTAGGAGTAATGGGGCACACAGGAGCAGGCAAAAGTACCATATTAAAATTAATTGAAAGATTTTATGAGCCACAACAGGGAAAAATTCTCATAAATGGAATAGATATTAATGAATATTCAATTAAATCAATAAGAAAGAGGATTGGTTTTGTATCGCAAGAACCTTTTTTATTCTTTGGATCTTTACGTGAAAATATTGCATATGCCAGACAATCGACAGATGAAGAAATAGAAATCGCACTTAAAACTGCAGGAGCGTGGGAATTCACATCTCAACTCTCTCAAGGAATAAATACAATGGTTGGAGATAGAGGAGTGATGCTTTCTGGAGGGCAGAGGGCCAGAATTAGCCTAGCACGTGCACTATTAAATAACCCAGATTTACTAATATTAGATGAAGCAAGTGCGGCATTAGATGCAGAAACAGAAAAGAGAATACAACAGTCGCTCTTTAGTAATTCCAATGGGAATAAAAAAAGAATAACTATTGCCATTGCGCATAGATTAGCAACAATAAGAAATTCTGATGAAATTATTGCATTAGTAGATGGAGTAATAGTTGAACGCGGCAATCATAATGACTTGATTTCAAACAATAATGTTTATGCATCTCAATGGTCCATCCAAACAGGCGAAATCTAGTATTTAGAGGGTTGATCGATGGATATCATTTGGGCTAAGATAAATCCAGGAGAAGTATACCTAGGGTCGAATAATAGGACAATATTATTTGGAGATATTGGGCCAAGACATCAAAATAAGATAGGATATAATTTTGAAATCTCTTCCACCCCCGTAAAAAAAGAGTTTGCTCATAAGTTACTTTCATCTTCTGAATATCAAATAGCATCAGAAACTGAATGGGAATTAGCAGTAAAGCAAAAAATGCTTATTGGAGATTATGAAATCGAAGAATTAGGAGATAAAGTAAGGAATTCATATTGGGAAAAGTATTGTGATGGACGTACTTTTATAGATAATAATTGGATAATGAAGATTGGGCGTAAATGGAATTCAGGAGTACCTGAGATAATATATTTAGATAAAGATCAAGAAGTAAACTTTGTCAGAATTGTACGGAGAGGAAAACATGAATTTAATGATAATAATTCTCAATTGCCAAAATCTTCAAACAGGCGTAGATTGATATTAGAGGAATTAGTTATTAGTTTTTTTATAGGCATTATTCCCTCATTTATGTGGGCCTATTTTAATGCGAGTAAAAATTATATACTAGAAGGTTGGCTAAATCTAGTATTTGGAGGATTATTTATTGGTTTTTTTACTATAATTTTCTGGAGACCACCAACAAAAACATTTCAAAATATTGATTAGATAGATATACCATTCATTGACGAATTCTGTCATCAACCTGTAATCCCGGATTTCCTCGTAAAATCCTTAGCCAACCATTCAATATTCCCATGCCATAATTCCAATGTAAAATATATGCAACTATCGGCGAAAAGAAAATAGTAAGTTTTGATTTAGAAGGGGAATGCCCTTTCCATGATCCATACCAAGAAAGAGTAACATAACATAAAATTAAAGTCGGAAGTAAATGGGCACTTAAACGTGAAAAACTCATTGGTATCTTTGATAATGATATATTCCAAAAGTCTGGCCATGCCACGCCTCCATTATTAATGCCCCAAAAGAAAAGTAAAAATGAACCAATTACAATAAGAGGAAATAATGCTACTAAAAAATGAATGGGGGATCGCAATTCGGGATATTTATGACTAGCTAATGATCTGACTAATCCATAATTTCGAATTTGTTTTTTGACGCGTGAGACATTTCTTCTGCGATGCCAAATTATGGCTTCTTTATCTGTCCATAATTTATTATCATTCATCCTTATTCGATGATCTAGCATTACATCCTCTGCGCCTATTGCCCCTTTATCGAATCCTCCGGCCTCTTCAATAACAGATCTACGGTAACTACTATTTACTCCAGGTAATTGATTAGTTTCTTCTAATTCATTTTGACCTAAGTTGCCATAATTAGTCCCAGAAGTAAAAATAGTACTACAAAATGTCACATCGATTACTTTCTGCCAGAATGTAGATTCATTTACTGGTGCAAAATTTGGCCCTCCTACTCCTGCTACTGCTTCCATAGAATACCATTTAATAATTGATTCAGCCCAGTTTTTAGGAACTATAACGTCATCATCGGTAAATAAAATTATATCGGAATTAGTTTCTTGGATAGCTACATTACATGCATCAGCCCTGTTTCTTGAGCCTTTATCATCAATAAAACGTAAATTTTTAGATTCTGTAACAAGACGTCCTGGATCATCTTTTGGCCCCACCACTACTATATGATCAATTTTTTTATTTTGCATTAATAGTCCATCTAATGCTATACTAAGCTCTTTGGGGTTATTTATAGTAGGAACAATTACACATGTCGTAAGAGCCATATAAAGAGCCGGGAGCTGTTCATTCAAGAGTTCACGGGTCATTAGTGACCCTTGGGGCCAAGAAATACGTCCAGCTTGCCCCACCTTGATTACTATTCCAAGTCATCCTCAAAGGATACTTTTCTTGAAATTCCAATGTAACATTTTCTGTCAATCCACTTGCTAATTTTCTAGTTAAAGGATCCAGAAATTGTAATGAATATGAAGACTGAGTTGGTGCCGCGCAGACCAATTCACTAAGTTCTCCAGATTCGAATCTTACATTTACTCCTTCTCCTGCTTCAACTGTAATTGAGACAGTAAAATGAGTCTGATCAAGGCTTAAGTCAACAATTTCTCCTACGAATTTCGCAGCCCTTAGCGAACGAGATAATCTATCAGAACCTATGGTTGCTTTAGATTTGAAATCTAAACTTGGTATATTTGGATTATTCATAGTTGCAGGGTCAACTCCCCTTAGTATCCTGTGGACTTCTCCAACCCTTACATTTATTGCACCAAATGATTCATCATAATCAAGTTCAACTAAATCATTTGGCCCTGCTAATGTGAGTAAATCTCGCATTTTACCTAATTCTAAGCCAATTTCAACTTGCTCAACTTCATATGTCTCAAAGCATTCATCAGCAATAGTGGCAGATAAAAGTGCAACATGAGAACCATCGACAACAGTTACATGGAGTCCTTTTTCACCCCATACTAATTTTGCCTCTTCAGTGAGGACCGACAGTAATTCTACAATTTCGCGCATTAATTGTTGTTTAGCAGTTACCCTTAGCATACACACACCTTTTTGTTGCTCTTAGTTAGAGGTTATTGATAGTTCGTGAAGTTAGAAGAGAAAAATCACTGATATTCTCGCCATTTTTTATTGCAACTTTCACATGTACACATTTTGGTTTCAGGCTCATCCGAAGACCTTGTTTGTTGCATCCAAACATAAACCCTATTTTCTTCGCAATTAGGACATATGTAGTCACCTACTCTTAAAGTACCTCTTGCAACTTCTTCTTCTACTACTTCTGTAAGGTGTTTTAGTGATTTGGTAGCGTTTTTAGCAGTTGCATTAGTTAGATCAATTTCTTCCCCAGACATTGGGTCGATGAATTTTCCACCCTTGCCATCAGGACCGGATAAGGGCCCTTCATATCCACATTTATAATCGGGGCATTTGATATTATTCTTTGAATCGGGGAAAGATAAGGCTCCACATATTGGACAAAACAATTTAGTTACAACTCCTCTCTATTACTATAAGCATACCTCCGTCAATGGATTGATTATTCAATGATTCTATTAAAAGATATAAATAAAGTCATTAAGAAGTATAATGTAAAATTGCTGAATAGCCTAACCATGCTAAAAATATACTTCCAAAAACTGTTGATAAGATATATGATAGGCCATGAATAGCATTATTCTGAGATGTTTCCATTGCTTCAAATGCAAATGCCGACATCGTAGTGAATGCTCCAATGAATCCAGTACCTATTAGTAAAGCTAATTCTTCACTAATATTACTACCAGTTGCTAATAATCCGAATAATATTCCCAATAGTAAAGATCCTAATAGATTTATTCCTAGTGTTATAAAAATTGAATTTTGATTAGAAATTAATGATGGCAAAGCATATCTTAGAACAGCGCCAATGGCACCTCCGAACGCCACTATTACAATTAGCCTTAAATCCATGATTGGCCATAAGAGTGTAGTTATTCATCACTTCTATTAATACCTTATAATCCGCACCGTTCAAGCCAAATAACTCCTCGGATATATGTGCGACTTCAATACGACTGGAGGCTAGCCCGAATATTAGATGATGAAAATGTCATACTTGATGAAATATATTGGACCTCAAGCAGAGGAATATCATCAGTTGCAAAGAGACTATTAAGTATGCAAAAGGGACGATTTACAAATGAAGCTAAAATTCTTTTTGAAAGATTCGATGATGTGAAAATATCTCCAGAAGGGCATTTGGAAGATATTGACTGGCCAGATTATACTCAAGAAGACAGAGATATATTTGAGATGGCAGTAATTAGGATGGCAAAACTTGGAGTGGCCGAGTCATCTGGAAATATGGATAGAAGATTGGATATGTTGGTTTCCTCGGCTAATGAAATTAGATCAGCATGGACAACTAGTGAATCGCGTTGTATTGAGTGGGTTGGATTATTCCTTACTGAGATTAATTTAGAAAATAGAAGGAGGGAAATCATTGAAGCAGTAGTTTCTAATGAATCCATTATTGAAGTTGCTAATTTCTTAGAGACAGTTGCACCCCTCCATCTGCCAACAACTAAAGAATGGACTTCTATGCAGCATCATTGTAAATCTGTAGTTAATTTAGTAATTAGAATGGATGAACATGAAGAGGCAATAAGGGTTTTTGCTCTTGATTATATTCCTTCCCTGTCTGCATTATTAGGCCCTTTAGGTGCTGCTAAATTAGTAGTTCTTGCAGGAAGTAGAGAAAGGTTGGCGAGAATGCCTTCTGGGTCTTTGCAAGTCTTGGGTGCCCATGCTGCCATGGCTGCACATAGAAATGGTGCACCACCTCCAAAACATGGTTCGATATTATTTTCCATGCCTCAAATAAGTAAATCGCCAAGATGGGTTCGGGGCAAAATTGCAAGATATATTGCAGGAAAAGCAAGTATTGCATCAAGAATAGATCATTTTGATGGTAAATCATGGGGTAAAAATGAAGTTAGTGAAATTTTTGAAGAAGTTACTAAAATCATAGAAAAATTTCCTAAACCTCCAAAAAGGACACGATGAAATGAGAAGGAAATCATTGTCTTTGGGATGGGGAATTAGGAGAGAAGGTCGAAATTTCTGGACTAGAAATGCAGTAAAGGGAGTTTCAGTTAGAAAGGAAAAAAGAAAAAGAG
>JBKEHQ010000012.1:0-26811 GCA_046710875.1 Candidatus Thalassarchaeaceae archaeon | reverse complement strand
TATTATCCTAGTGAACCTAAGCCATTGTGGCAAATAAGTCCCGAAAGATGGAATTCCACCATAACTTCCAATCTTAATATAGCGTATAATACGGCAAGAGCATTTCTTTTGCATGCCGAACAAAAAAGACACGGATCTTTAGTATTTGTTGGTTCAACGGCCGGAATTTATGGAGAATCTGGACATTCTGATTACGCAGCAGCAAAAGGAGCACTCACATCTGGATTACTAATGTCATTAAAGAATGATGTCGCCGTATTGGGAAATGTTAGAGTTAATGCCGTCGCTCCGGGTTGGACATTAACTCCTAAAAAATTAGAGCAAGGTATTGATAAAAATACAATTGATATTGCTACTGCTACTATGGCCCTAAAGAAATTAGCAACTCCTGATGATGTTGCGAATATCATAGTGTCCCTATCGTCTGACAAGATATCTGGGCATGTTACAGGGCAAGTGATTGAAGTTGCCGGCGGCATGGAAGGCAGACTAATTTATTCTTGATTAAATTTTATATTAGAATTACTAACTTTATGTATGAGTGTCAGATTTATTTTGGAATTATTAATTAACTATATTCCCATCTTGTCACATTACATCTCGCATTTGATATTCTATACTCAAATTATGATGGGCTAGCCATTTTATCCATAGATTTCAAACACACAATATGTCACGCTTAATCATGACTTTCACATCATCGAGGAGAATCGACTTCCCAATGGTAGATCTTGCCGGCATAGCTTACTATCCAAAGTTTTGGGATTTGGCACATCGATTTTTTGAAGAGTCATGGCATTATACTTGTAATTTACACTATAACGAAATTTTACAAAAACATAAAATCGGATTCCCTTTAGTGCATAGTGAAGCAACTTTCTTACATCCATTGAAGTATGGCGATACCGCATTTTGTAAGATAAATGTATCAAATATTGGTAATTCATCAATCACATGGTCCTATGAACTTTCAAATCAAGATGGAAAGATATGTTGGTCAGCAATCCAAACTACTGTTTGTACGAACATGGATTCAATAACTGAAAAAACCAATGTACCTGATTGGATAAGAGAAGGATTAGAGAAAATAATGATTTGATTATTTACTATTTTTATCTCGTGGCCATTTCTTTGATAAAGCTTCACGTAAATCGTCATTCATTTTGGCATCCCACCAATTTGCTTTACGCCAAATTGCATATCTACCTCTAATACCTCTCAAATCAGCTCTATCCAATTTCGTACCTTGAAAATTTGATAGATTCATTTTAGCCTTTAAAAAAATTGCATCTCGCATATCTGCGTTATCAAAGGATGCTTTCATTAGATTTGCTTGTTTAAATGACGCCCTTCTCATATCAGCACCTGATAAATTAGCACCTTCGAGATCGGAACCATCAAACACTGCTCTTCTTAAATCTGCACCTGATAGGTCAATACCTCGCAAATCTTTTCCTATATGGGAACTATAAGACCAATTTTCTTTTTCTTTGTCCATTTTCTCTACTCTTTTTTGGATTTACAAATAAGATTTATTTAACCTTCTTATTGATACCATTAGATATTAATACATAAATGTTTTATTGAAATTTTTAATTTTTGAAATGTACAACTTACCCGTGAAATTAAAATTAGTAGGCCCTGAGCGCTACACATGGATGACAGTACAAGCGCAGGTTATCCACTAATTTTACATCAAGGAGCAGATCCTTCAAAATTAGGTGGCGTAGCAATATGTGGATTCTCAACGGTCGGGTCCGTTGGCGTAATAGCAACTTCTCATTTGATAAAATCATTTAATTTACAACCCATGGGGACAGTTATGCACCCAAAATTTCCGGCAATTGCGTTAATTCATGACTCTGTACCAAAACATCCAGTTAGAGTTTATCAAGGAGAAAAAATTGGAGTATTTACTTCTGAAATACAATTTCCAAATGAGAATGATGTCTACTTTGGTCAGACAGTTTTAGAATGGTTTACAAAAGGAGGATTCGAAAAATTGATTGTTATAGATGGTGTTGTTAGTAATGATTTAGGAATAAAAGAAGAAAGTGACCTTTGGGGAGTATCTTCAACTATGACGGGTAGAAACAATTTAGATAACTCGAACATCAAAAGAATACAACAAGGTATAGTTTCTGGAATAGCAGGCTATCTCATTGCAGAAGGAGAACGACAGGGTTTGGATATTACGGCATTACTTTCAGAATGTAATCCTATGTATCCAGATGCGAGAGCAGCCCTAGTTGCAGTAGAGGGAGTAAGTGAATTATTGGATATGGAAATTCCCGTAAATAGTCTACTTGAAGATGCTCGTAATATTGAAGAAAAAGTTCGTGAAGCATTTACTAGGGCTAATTCTATAGCATTACCAGCACCTGATTCAGATGAAGATGATGTATCAATGTACTAATCAATAGAATGGATTTGTACCAGCAGCGTGATCGGTAATATCAACAACTTCAAAAATTCCAGGAACTTTATCTTTAATCATAACTTCTACACCTTGCTTTAACGTAACATCAACCATTCCACACCCTTGACATCCTCCTCCAAAAGAAATTATTGCTTTACCTTCATCTACTCCAATTAGGTTTACATGACCGCCATGTGATGCAACTGCAGGATTAACCTCTTCAGATATTATTTCAGCAACTGCTTTCGACAAATCATCCACCCATAATGGATTGGGGTTATCAAAACTAAATCCTCCTCCCATCAAGGTTTCTTTGTAATCTATAGTCGTCCCTTCGAGATATATTTTACTTTTTGCGGCAACTAATACGTCCATACCATCTATTTTAAGAGAAATATCGTCATCTTTTCCTTCTTCTGAATTTACTAACTGCAAATCATATTGAAATCCTTTAGGGCCCCTTCCAATAATTTCTATTCTTAGAACTAATTGTTCAGAATCATCTGAACTTATTGCAAACTGGTCAAGCATTTCACGTGCCTTTGGGCTAATCGACAGCATATCTTTCATCTTACCCTATCACCCAACCTCTATTCAACCTGTTCAATATTTGTATTCACGACGATACAACACTCTCTCTGACAATTCCCCATTCAAAATTAGCCCACCCTCTTTCATGTAAATAATATAAAAAGACCTTAGTAACTATTTCAATTCCTCCTATTGCAATTCCTGCCCCCCAACTTCCAGTAATCAATCTTGCAATTATTACTGTATCAGTAGTTGCCAAAATTCTCCATGTCATTGTTTTTGCAAAACTTCTTTTTCGAGTTGCGTGGTCCATGTATGATGCTATGATGATTCTGATTTTACCTTTTTTATTAATACCATAAATATTTAAAATTTATATAATTTTTATTATTCTTAACATAATACTCATCATCTCTTGCCTACACGTATCAATATGCTGGTCGACAAACATGGCCGACAATTGAAAGATTTACGAATATCTGTAACTGATAGATGTAATTTCAGATGTAGATATTGTATGCCTAGAGAAAAATTTGGCTCTAACCACGCATTTATGCCCCGAAGGTCTTTTCTTTCTTTTGAAGAAATAGAAAAAGTTGTCGTCTCTTGTAAAGAATTAGGCTTAGAGAAAGTAAGAATAACTGGAGGAGAGCCATTACTAAGGCCAAAACTTCATGAATTAATAAAAAAACTTTCTAAATTAAATCTAGATATTGCCTTAACTACCAATGGTTCTTTATTACGTAAGCATGCCAAAGAACTAGCCGCAGCGGGACTGGATAGAGTTACAATAAGCTTAGATGCATTGAGTCAAGAAATACATACTAAAATGACAGACAGTCAAACATCTATTGAAACAATTCTTGACGGTATAGATGCAGCAATTGAGTTTGGATTAACTCCGGTTAAGGTAAATTGCGTAGTTCAAAAAGGAGTCAATGAAGCAGAAGTCAAAAAATTAGTATCACACTTTCAAGGTACCGATGTCATAGTCCGATTCATTGAATATATGGATGTAGGATGTACAAATGATTGGATGCTTGGACAAGTCATCCCATCGAAAGATTTATTGAAATATCTTCAAAAAGATTTTGACCTAATTCCAATAAACTCAATTTCTACAAGCGATGTAGCAAAACGATGGATGCATTCTGATAATTCAGGAGAAATTGGAGTTATTTCTTCAGTTTCTAATCCATTCTGTGGTGATTGTGTTCGTGCTAGGCTTTCAGCAAATGGATATTTGCATACTTGTTTATTTGCCTCTGGTGGCCATGATTTAAGGGCTATAATTCATAACTCTGAAGATATAACAACTTTGACAAATGCAATCAAGGCCATCTGGGCAAGAAGAGATGATAGATACAGTGAACAAAGATCAACTGGAAATTCTGCATTACCTAGAATTGAAATGTCCTATATAGGCGGATGAACCTCTAAAGCCAATTTTACAATTACATCCCAAGGGGCATCTGTTCTTATCGATGGTTTTTTCCCATAATTAGCCAAACCTGCCGCATAACCATTATTTCTCAATAAATCTACTAGTTTTTTAGGACTAGGGGGTGATCCAATTTCCAACCAACTGGATAAGTAATCGACTAGAATATGATGTGGAGTTTCAATTCCATTGGCTTCATCGGATAAATTTTTAACACTCTTTACAATTCTTCTTCTTTCATATTCAAAATCTTTTTCCGACCATCCAAGATAATCATCTTTAGAATCGATTGGTGCACACATTTCAATAGCCCGTTCCTCAGTCATAAAAGCTAAAACGTCTTTTTTCCCCATTTTTCCAATCCATAAGGGCCCTGATATTCTTTTATCATTTCTTTCAACCGGATGAGAAAGGGGCAGAAAACAATCCATTGGTAATATTTCTAGTGAGGTATCTGGTTGAAGTCCGATCTTTATAGAGGCTTTAACTTCCTCAATTGTGGGTGAATAAATTCTCCATCCAATTGACTCCTCAACTCTATTTGCATTTTCAATACTCCTAATTACTCTTACAGAAACTCTTAGATGATGTGAATCCCAAACTGACATCAAAGGCTCAATCGATCTTTCATGCCTCGCAGCACTCCTTCCAACATTGGCTAATAAAACTCTAAGAGCAGAATCATGAGCTAAACCATCATTTCTTACTCTAGCTCCATAACGTCTTAATAGGGCATTTTTTGATGATCCTGTTAGTGCGGCGGTATCAGTTGCACTTACTTCTAAAACTCCTCTGCGAGCTATTGATTGTATTGCTGTATCTATGAAAGGTACTGGAGATCCATATGGATCTATATCTACCCAATGCCAACCTTGTTCTAATATTGAAGCACGTAAATCTCCTCTTATGGTTTTTAATTTTCCACCTTTATTGTTAGGAGGAAACTCTTCATGATTCTTCAGAGCTAATTTTAATGCTTCCGGATCCATATCGATAATAGTCGCATTTATTCTTTTAGATGACTCTGGTGGTAATTCATTTAACCACCTTCTTGCTCTTAATCCTGTAGCAGAAAGACCATCTAAAGCATATATTTCACCATTTCCTAACAAATTATTTTCAATTGCATATTGCATTAACAATACACTTCTAGTTCTACTTCTGTTCATTGCTGGGTTGTAGAAAACTAATGATTCACCTTTAATTGCTGGTCCAACTCTAGTTTCATTAGGTTTAACATCTAACTTCATTAGAGTTTTACCTTCTCTATGCACAAACGTATCCAACGTCTCGGAGGTATGCACAACCATGCCTCTCGGAACTACTACTCACAAAAGGTTCTGACGATTAGCATTATTCAATAGTGCTCAAAAATAACTTTAGGATCAATATGCGTGACTCTGTGGCCATTATCATTTACGATACCTATAATTTTACATCCAGATAACCTATTATTTAACCAATTTAGAACTTCTTGAGCATAATTAGGAGATACAGCAAGTACCATTCCAAGGCCCATATTAAATGTTCTATGCATTTCTTTATTACTAATTAATCCAACTTCTGATATCCACTTGAATTCTGGAGGAATAGGCATGGGCTGAGTGATATTCCAGCCTAATGAGTCATGTAATCTTAGTAAATTAGACAGGCCACCTCCTGTGATATGTGCTAATGCTTTCAAATTAGATGAACTACATGGTCCATCTTCGCCCCTACATGATAATATTAAATCAATTATCGGATCTACATAAATTCTAGTGGGATTAAGTAATACTTCTCCAATGCATAAATCACCTGTTGAATTAGGAAATCTTTCAATTTCTCTACCTTCATGTGAAGCATCAAATGGAGAATCATCATTAAGTTGTAAACCAGACCTTTCCAATACTGCTCTTACTAAGGTGTATCCGTTAGAATGAATGCCACTACTTGGTAAACCAATTAAAACATCATCGACTTTCAGATTTTCACCAGTTATTGCTGCCCCTTTGGGAAACCATCCTAGTGCCGTCCCGGACATATCTAATTCATTTACAATCCCAGGTAATGTTGCAGTTTCTCCTCCTGCAAGAGTTATTCTTGATCTTTTACAAGCTTCTGATAATGAAGCACCTAGAATTGCATGAACTCCTGGATCAGTTTTTGGAACGGCTATGTAGTCAACAAATGCAAGCGGTTCTGCCCCTACACACAGCAAATCGTTGACATTCATAGCTACACAATCTATTCCTACTCCCTCCCATCTTCTAATTTCATTAGCTAGTTGAAGTTTAGAACCAACTCCATCAGTTGCGAGCACAAGTCTTGAATCTCCAAATTCTATAATGCCCCCAAATCCACCAGGTAAATCTACTGGAGCACCTTTTTGTCCACTTTTTCTCGTGGATGAACTTAGTGCTGAAATTAAACTAGAAACGGCCAGACCTTCTGCATCTATGTCTACTCCGCTCGATGCATAATCCATAGGCTTAGACGATTTCACGCCCCGGCGAGTGACTGACATCATATCATATTCTCGGATTTAGATATCATTTCTAAAAAAGTTAGTTTTTATATGCTAATTTTAACTTAATTTATTATAGTATATAAAAGATTTAGATGATAGAGTCTATAAGTGTTACACATTCTCGGCCGGCCACGGAGTGTGTTTAACACAATGAATAATAATAAAATAATTGCAATGATGATGACATTGAGTATGCTTGCAGCAGCGTTTGCAGGATGTCTCGGTGGAGATGATGAAGAAGATGTTGAAGATTGGACACTAATGGTCGCTAGCGACGTTAATGCTGAATTTGTAACATCTGATTGGGACCCAATAATTCCCAATTTGAACGCCGCGACTGGAATGTGTGATGCAATTCTTTCGTCTATGACAATAACTGACGCAAGAGAAGAAGTTGTCGATTTCACACGTGCTTACTATACAAGTGCGCAGGGAGTCATCGGAGCTAGTGGATCTGCTGCTATCACTGATGTTTCCGAGTTGAATATGGCTGGTACTACAATAGCAGTACAATCAGGAACAACTTCTGATTTGTATGCTGCAGCTAATTTAGCAGCAGCTACAATCCAAGCATATGCAGACTGGCCGTCAGTTATGGCCGCTGTTGCAGATGGAACAGCGCACTATGCTATTGGTGATGCACCTGTTGTAGCTCTTCAAGGAACTTTGTTAACTACTTTCTCACCTGAGAACTTTGGTATAGCAGTTCGTGATGATGCTGATAATGAATTAGAAGATGCTCTTAACGTTGCTATTACTGCTCTAGTTGCAGATGGCGAAGAGGCTGCTATCTTTGATGCTTGGTTCCCAGGCGATCCAAATACATTAGTGGATACTTCAACTGCTACAACAGCAACTGCTTATCCAACTCCTACTGAAGGAAGCACACTAACTATGATTTTAGAATCTGGATCATTAAAATTCTGCTCAGATACAACATACCCTCCTTTTGAGAGTATAGACTCTAGCGGAAATGCTGTTGGTTTCAGTGTAGACATGGGTCATGCAATCGCTGACGAAATAGCTGAACATTATGCTAATGTAGCAGATACAACTGTTTTAGGATGTACTAACATGGATGCTTCAAACTATGATGCAGCCGCTAACCTAGACGACGGAAGTTGTGATGAAGATACTATAATCAAAATTGGTTTCTTGAATCCTATTACAGGAGCAATATCACAATTCGCTCCTGCATTTACATATGCAGCAGCAGCAGCAGCTAGTGACTTGAATACAAATAATAATGGATATACTTTTGAAATTGTTACAGCCGATTCAGGATGCGATGGTACAGCTGCAGCAGCAGCAGCTCAATCATTAATTGATGCTGGTGTAGTTGCAGTAGCCGGAGCAGCATGTTCTGGTGCTTCAATGGCAGCAAATGCAGTACTTTCTGCAGCCGGAGTTCCAATGATCTCCTATGCAAGTACAAGCCCATCATTAACTGACTCAACTGCATACCCTCATTTCTATCGTGTAGTTCCTAGTGATGCAATCCAAGGCCAAGCAATGAACGCTATGGTTGCTTCAACAGGTGTTACAAATCCTGCTTTAATCCATATGACTAACTCCTATGGTGCAGGTCTAGCTGATTCATTTGAATCAAATTGGGGTACAGAAAATCTATGTACAAAGATAGGATATGATGAAACTGCAACTTCTGATTTCTCAGCAGCAGTTCAATCAGTTGTTGACGCTGGATGCGATTCAGTAGTTCTAGCATCTTATTCTACAGATGGTGCAATGATTATCGAAACTATGGCAGTTATGGGAGCAACTCTTCCTATATTTGGTGCTGATGGTATCGCTGGTGAAGCAGCATTAAACGATTATACAGAATCTGCAGTAGCTAACGGCGTTATGGCAACTAAGCCAAAAGCAGCAGTTGGTGCAGGTAGTTTCTCTGTAGACTGTGCAGCCGATACAGTATGTTCAGGCGGTATATACCAATCTGAAGTATACGATTCAGTTATGATGATTGGAGCAGCTGCTTTGATGGAAGATGGTGCAAATATGGGCATGCATATTCCTATGGTTGCAACTGCTACAAGTCCATATGCTGGTGCAAGTGGATCTCATCAATTCTTAGAAAATGGTGATGTTGCTGGTGCAGGTTATGATGTGTGTATGTTCGCTCACGTACCAACATACGGTGATTACTTCAATTGCCAAATGGTATGGACTGCAACTGGTGGTCTCGAAGCAGCAACATTCATGGGAGCAACCGTTAAGATTGGTTTCTTGAATGATGCAACTGGACCTATCGCAGTGTATGCAGGTGGTTTCGTAGCAGCATCTCAAATTGCTCTTCAAATTGCTAATACTATTGGATGGAACAGCATGGTTCAATTCGAACTAGTTTACGCTGATTCCGGTTGCGATGGAACAGCAGGCGCTACTGCAGCTCAATCATTAATTGATGCAGGTGTAGTTGGTGTAGTTGGAGCAGCATGCTCTGGTGCAACAATGGGTGCTAATGCAGTATTATCTGCAGTAGGAATCCCAATGATCTCCTATGCAAGTACAAGCCCAGCATTAACAGATGCGACTGCTTACCCTGATTTCTTCCGTGTTGTGCCAAGCGATGCCCTACAAGGCCAAGCTCTCAATGCAGTAGTTGCAGCTGATATGCCAGCAGATGGAACAGTAGCTCTAGTCCACATGACTAACAGCTATGGTTCCGGATTAGCTGATTCTTTTGCTGCTGCTTATACAGCATCTGGTAACACACTATGTACGCAAATCGGATATGAAGAAACTGCTACTGATTTCGCTTCAGCTGTAACAGCTGTTATGAATGCCGAATGTACTTCAGTTGTATTAGTATCATATGCTGCTGATGGTGCAATGATAATTGATGAGATGGCAAGCCAAGAATTCACTGGTCAAATTTATGGTGGAGACGGAGTTGCTGAAGAAGGACTAGCAACAGATGCAACATCTACTGTTAACGGAATTATCGCTACTAAACCATCATCAGGAACTGTGGGTACTGTTGGATATGTATTCGCAAGTCTATGTGGTGCAAATGAAGCATGTGCTGGTGGTATCTATACTGCTGAAGCATTCGATTCAGTTGTTATAATGGCCCTATCAGCTTTCGCACAGATGGCATCACCAGGTGCATCTCTAAGCCAAGTTATTATGGCTACAGGGCAAGGCGTCGCAGGTGCTAGTGGAGATATTAGTTTCCTAGCAAACGGGGATGTACCAGGAGCAGGATACTGTGTAGGTGTTTTCACTGAATCTGCAGATGCAGTTTCATTTGATTGCACACGTACATGGGACCCAGCAAATGGTCTAGTAGATGTTACAGCTTAATTAAGAAATATTTTCTTAAATATTCTGTATACGTAAAGCAGTATGGCGGTTTTTCCGCCATACTGCCCTAATCTTTTTCTAAGTTATATATTGGTGTGCCAAGTGATGGATGCACGCCTCGACTCCATTCTCTCAAAGTTCGAGTCTTCTAAAAATAATCTCATTTCACCTCGTGGATCAAAAAGGCTATTAATTGCTTTAATATTATTTCTTGATGCAATTGTTCTTGGACTAATATTTCAGTGGGGATTTCTTAATATAATTGACAAATTACTTGTAAATAAACTACCAAATGATTTTGTGTGGTTAATGCAATTATTAGAATCATTATCAGCAGGTTTTCTAGTAATAAAAATATTCTTTGATGATTTAGAGCCAAATATTTTAAGAAATATATTAATGTTTACTTCACCTTTATTTATGCTGTTTGTGATTGGAATTACCCTCGATTCTTTACTCAAAGGTCTCGACACAAGGGCAACAGTCACTTTAGACTTAATTTCTATTAGTACAGGAACTTTGACATGGGCTTCTACTTACCTAGCAATCGCAATTGGGTTAACGTTAACTTACAAAGTCCAAAGATATGGAAATTTTGCACAATCTGAATTCTTTATGATTGGTATGTATCTAGCAATGGTTATGGTTTGGAGCGATTATTATTATCCATTATACGATGCCCCAAAAGATGGCGTATTAGTCTATTCATTACTCTTCTGGACACTGATAGGGGCATTCGTATTAACAGGAATTGCAGGTATAATTATTGATCGTGTAGTTTATCGAGGTTTTCGAAAAGAAAAAGCTTCACCACAAGTGATGATGATTGCCTCATTAGGTGTAGCATTAATCTTAAGGGCCCTAACATATCTTCGCTTTGGCGCATCTAGGAATATGTTTGAACCCGATGCAGATTGGAGAGTATCTACTTTAAGATGGAAATTACCTACCACTAAATTTCGTTTCAATCTTGGGGATCGCAACTTAACTGATGGTAAAACATATACTCATTTTACCTGTGAAGAGACTGGTTTAGATCCTACGACCGGAGAGCCAATATTAACACGAATAATAAGTGAAATATCAAGGCCTTTATTCGAAATATACAATAAAAATACTGATTGTATCACAGGTGCAACAACAAATTATGCTTATTTCAAAGGAATAGTGCCTCTGGTAATATTTGCTAGTGTTATATTACTATTTTTATTCTTGAACAAATCAAGATTGGGTAGGCGTATGAGGGCTGTAGCTGATAATCCTGAATTAGCAGCTAGTAGTGGAATAAATGTAGAACGAATTCAACTAACAAGCGCATTCCTTTCGGCTGGAATCTCTGGATTAGGGGGGGCGATATTTGCAATTACTCTAAGATTCAACCCCGAAACAGCATTTACTCTCCTGCTTCCTTCATTTGCAGTAATTGTTCTAGGTACAATAGGTTCAATCTCAGGTGCAATAATAGCTTCTTTAATTGTTGGATTTGTACGTGCACTTTCATCACCAATTTTAATTGGTATTGGGCTACCATTAGGACGCTCAAACTATACTGCATTAGATGGAGTAATGCCATTTATTTTCTTGGTTGCAGTACTAATGATACTTCCAGAAGGCATTGGAGATGCTTATGAAAAGTGGAAAATAGATAGATTGAGAGCAAGAAGAGAAAAAAATACAAAACCCTCCAAAATAATCTATACATTATTAGCTCTATTTCCATTAACAGGAATTTTTGGTATCCATCATTGGTATAACAATAGGTTTGATAAAACTCAAATTGTAGCATCTGTAACCTTAGGTGCATTCATGTACCATAAAATTGCAGGTTTTGTTGGCAAACAATCGTTTGCAAATGGTTCATGCTCTGATGCATGTTTAAACGACCCAAATACAGAAACAAATTTAGATCTTATAGCTGGTACTGATGGCGTACTTCAGGCCTCAGATTCTCCTTACTTTGTTGACAACGTATCGGACGTTGATTTATCTTGGTTCGAACTAATGCAAACAGAGTTATGGTTTGTTGATACTATTATGAATATAGATAACTTCATTTGGCCATTAATTCCAATAATTATGTCTATTATAGCTATATATCAAGGGATTAATTTATATCTAGATAGTAAAATATCGAATTTTATATCATTAAAAATCTCTTCATTTTCAAATCTTCTCACATCGATAAGTGGTAGTAATTTAGAAGATAATCAATCACTTATTGCTCAACCACTTCAGCAAATAAATTTTGCGCTTAATAGTGTCAAATTACGTTGGAGAGAATTAAATCGCCATCATGAAACAATTCTTAAGAATCTTATAGTAAAAATAAAATCTTTCATATCCTCTGAGAAAATACCCTCAATTAAAGATCATATTCCTAAATCCATAACGCCGATTTATGGCAGAGAAAGTCCAAAAGGTTCTTGGATGGCATTCGCAATTTTAATGATTATATTATTGTCATTTTTATACTGGTTACCTATTGCAGATAATCCAAATTTTTCCTGGAATTATCTTAAAATTGGCCAAGTATCTAATTCATTAATTGTTGCATCAATATTTATCTTAATGGCCTTTTCACTTAATCTTCATACTGGAATAACTGGAATGACTAATTTTGGAGTTATATTCTTTGTTGCTGTTGGTGCAATAAGCGTGGGAATTCTAACTGCACCAACTGAAGTACATGGCTACGGGTGGGGCATATTTCCTGCTACAATTATGGGGATGTTACTTGCTGCTGCTTGTGGCTGGGCATTAGCATATCCCACCGCTCGATTGAGAATGGATTATTTCGCCATTGTAACCATTTCTCTTGGGGAAATACTACGTGTATTACTAGCGGGAGAACCATTACTAAGAGTTGGAACTGTAGGATCTGCAATAGGAATAAATCATTATCCTTTACCATTTAAACAATTATGGTTTTGCGGCCGTGGAGTTGATATTGGACCAAATACTAATTATATTAGTGCAGATGCTTGTAGAAACGATGCTACTCTTTTGGGGCCAGCCGATAAAATAGGTGAAATATTAAATCTTGGAGAACCCGCTCCATATTCATTTTTATTAGCAATGATGAGTATTATTTCCGTGATATTGGTATGGCGCTTGCTTGAAACTATCTTATCATCTCCTTGGGGTAGAATTTTGAAATCAATAAGGGAAGATGAGGATGTTGCTCAACATCATGGTCATGATGTACTAACTCACAAAGCCGCAAGCCTTGCATTGGGGGCTGCGATTGCAGGATTGGCAGGTGCTCTCTGGGCATGGAAACTAACAGGTTTTGAACCATCATTCATGTCTCCTGCTAGATCGACATTCTTGGTTTGGGCAGCATTCATAATTGGAGGTGCTGCAAATAATAAAGGAATGATAATTGGTGCACTAATGTATGCTTTAATGGAATCTGTATTCAACGTTTTAGTTGCAGGTCAAGGATCACCGGATTTACCTCTATACGCTACCGCAGATAGAATAGACAGATTATTTGAATGGCTAGTAGTAAATCAATGGGATGCAGCTCAAATATTCTTGATAATAACACTGTTAGGCTTCATAATCCGTAGTAGAAATATTTCTGAAATAGGGCTTTCTGGTGCATTTATTTTTATTATGACATTCGTATTATTCGGACAGAGGTCCATTGATGAATCATTCAGTACAGGAATTATTCAAGCAAATATGGCATATGTGAAGTTATTATTAATTGGATTAGTAATGTTACTATCATTGAAATTAAATCCAAAAGGATTACTTCCTGAAGTTCCATTTAGGCCCGATAGAGAATCTAGGGAGGATATTCAATGAATTCAGAATCTCAAGATAATACTGTTTTGAAAGTAACAAATCTTCGTAAAGAATTCGGGGGCCTCATTGCTGTTAAAGACGTATCCTTTGAAATTAATAAAGGTGAATTTATAGGTTTGATAGGCCCCAATGGTTGTGGTAAATCTACAACCTTTAATTGTATTAGTGGTCTTCTAAATCAGACCTCAGGAAAAGTAGAAATTTATGGCACCGATGCCTCAAAAATGAGGCCAGATCAAATACACGGATTAGGTATGACTAGGACTTTCCAACATACTAGGTTATGGCGTAAGATGACTGTACTTGAAAATCTATTAGTTCCACCTCGTAAACAATTTTCTCCAAATATATTCAAATCTCTATTGATGCCAAATAAAAGCAAAGAAGAGCAAGAAAGATTAAATCAAGCGTATGAAATCTTAGATGAATTAGAGGTCCCTCATATGGCACATAATTTGGCAAGTGAACTTTCAGGCGGCCAATCAAAACTAGTCGACATTGGACGCTCAAGAATGGGCTCACCAAGCCTGTTATTACTTGATGAGCCAGTAGCAGGAGTAGCCGGGCCATTAGCTATGAAGATATTTAACAACCTTAGAAAGACAGTTAATGAAACTGGTATTTCGGTATTAATAATCGAACATAATATGGATTTTATTTTACGTCAAGGCGTTGATAGAATAATAGTAATGAATGAAGGAGAAGTATTGATGATTGGGACTCCTGACGAAGTCAAATCAAATAAAGCAGTTATTGCAGCATACCTCGGTGCCGCAGGGGAGGAAGAATAATATGACTAGATTATTAGATGTGAAAGGACTCAATGGAGGATATGGTAGTGTACAAATTCTTTACGATATAAACATCCATGTTGATGAAGGAGAATTTGTAACTATTATAGGGCCAAATGGATGTGGAAAATCAACTTTTATCAAAATTATATTTGGAATTGCTACTCATTACTCTGGGGATGTAGAACACAATGGGGACGATGTATCGGGATGGAGGACCGACCAATTAGTAAATAGGGGAATTGCATATGTTCCACAAGTGGACAATGTATTTCCTTCTTTGACAATATATGAGAATTTACAGATGGGTGGAAATAACTTATCTACTAAAATCCTGAATGAAAGAATAGAACGTGCATTAAATATGTTTCCAGATTTAAAAGAAAGGGTCCATGATTTAGCAGCATCACTCTCTGGAGGAGAGCGTCAAATGTTAGCAATATCTAGGGCGCTAATCTCTAATCCAAAATTCCTTTTACTCGATGAGCCAACTGCTGCTCTGAGCCCATTATATCAACAACAAATAATAGAAAAGATTGACTCTCTTAGAAATGAGGGGATAACAGTGTTAATTGTCGAGCAAAATGCAAGACTTTCACTTGCCCGATCAGACCGAGGTTATATCTTCGCTGGCGGCAAAGTAGTTCATACAGGAGACGCTCAAAGTATCCTAAATGATCCAGAAATTGGTGAATATTTCCTTGGAAATAAATCTGAGTAATAATTTCACTTTGTCAATGCATCATACATAAATGGAAATGAAATATCCATCCTATAATCTATTGATGAATGGTTATCATCGAATTCTTCATGAATATGGGAAATTCCCAATTTATTGAGTTTATCTGATAATTGTCTTGCACCAAAATGAAGATTATATTGATCTCTAAATCCGCAGTCAATAAATATCCCTTTCAAACTTTTCAAACTCTCTTGAACATCCATCCGATCTATCATAAATACAGGATCATGCTTCAACCACGCACTCCATCTCTCTTCATCAAGGACACAAGTTCTCAAGTCAACTGGTAGCCTAATTCCCATTGGAGCATTAGGGTCAGGGTCATAAAAAGCGCCCATTGCAGTCATCATTAGGACATGAAAATCTTCGCCACTCATTTTCTTCACGTTCTTTATGTGATCAAGAAAATTTTGAATTCCTCCATGCTTTTCTAGATGGGTTACAGATTTAGGAAAGTCTCCCAAAAATAATGAATCAAATCCCATATCTCCAGAATGACAAGCCAAAGCTCCCCAGTGGTCACCATATAACATTCCATGTACGATTGCACCGTATCCTCCACTAGACTTTCCAAACACTCCTCGACTATTTTTACCCTTTTTTACAGGAAATTGTTTTTCTATTTCGGGGATCATTTCTTCAATTAAAAAATCAGCCCAATTCCCCACTGCAATACTATTGATATATTGATTACCTCCTAAGGTTGTAAAACAATCTGGAAGTGCTATGATGACTTCTCCCATTTTACCTTCAGAAATTAGTCTTTCAACCCTTTGAGGTACTGATTCTGCAAATGGTTTCCAATTAATATGAGCAAGTCCACTGCCTGTAAATCCTACTAAATCTACAAATAAAGGATACTCTTTATCATTCTTATCCCAATTTTCTGGTAAATAGACGGCCACTTGTCTACTAGTTGGATCTCCTAGCATATTCCCTTGAAGGGCATCAGATTCTATTATTATTATTTTTATTTCACCATTTAAAGATCCGAAAGCATGTTTGGGCAAACTATTCTCTCCTTAATTCTAATTTGACAAAATCGCCATCGCCAGCAACTCTACACATCATATTAGGTCTAATTTCATCATCAAGAATTCTTAGATGAATTTCAGCAGTTACTGTGACTATTGCTTTAAATAAATGACCTCCAAGTACTGTATGATTATCATCACACATTACTATGTGTATGTGAGTAAAAGCACCATCTGGACCTGGACAAAGATTTCCTTGAGTGGATAATAGTTCAACAGGACCCGTGTAAGTAGTTTTACGGTATATTCCATCTGAGTCTAAAAAACCAACTTCTGCATCCTCTATTCTTCCTATTCCACTTGTTATTGCTGCACTAACTATGCCTTCTTTAGCAAGACTTTGTAATGACTGATGAATTTCTTCTCCGGGATCTAGTCTGACAAAAACGTCTCTATCTGATACAATGTATTCCATAATTCGGGATTACCCTCCCTCCTTTGAAGGTCTCGTTGTATTCTTGTAATATCGCTGGCAAATTTTAATTTTATCTGCACTAGAACAATTTTAATACCTAACTTTAGTTTACTGTATCGTTTTTATTTTCCAGTGGAAATGAAGGGGTTGAGGACACATCCAATTTGATTATGTACCCCGCCCATTCTTCGATAAAGCCGGGGAGTGAAATCATGACAATGCAATTACAAGATTCAAGTGCACGATGGAAAACTTTTCTCACTGCTGCTAAAGAAGATGAAATCCTTTTAATCCTATCAAAACAATCCTCAACTCCTGTTTTAAACACATCATTTCATGAATTACAATCTTTTGATTCTGAATTTGCAGATTGGGTATTAGAAAATCCTCGTACCATTCTTGATACAGGTTCAAAAGTACTTAATGATATTTGTATGGAAAGAGGAGGATCATCTATTGATTGCTTGATTCGTATTGGAGAACTACCTGGTGATGCTTGTATTCCATTAAGAGAAATAGGCAGTGAATCAATTGGTAAATTTTGTAGTATAGATGTAGTAGTAAACAAAGTTTCAGACATCAAACCTCGATTATATATGGCGACCTTTAAGTGTGAAACATGTGGTTTTGAACTAGATGTTGAACAAAAAGATGAGAGAGAATTGAAAGAGCCATTAAGATGTCCAGAAGTTAAAGGGGGATGCGGCTCTTTTGTACGTAAAGGAGAAACTACATTTATGTTAATGATGCAAGCATCTAGAATGGTAAATAATCAATTAATTGAGGTATCAGAACTACCTGAAAACGTTCCAGGGGGGTCTCAACCAACAAGAGGAATACTATTTTTAGAAAGGGACCTTGTGTTGACTTTGACTCCTGGAGATAGAGTATCTGCAAATGTAATACCACAAGTTAGGCCAGAATATAAGAGAAACAAAAAAACTCCAATGTTTGAAATATACTACGATTTAGTTAGTGCAGAACAAGAATCAACTCCTTTCACTGAAATTATCATTGAAGATGAAGATAAAGAAAAAATAATTGAAATATCTCAGAAAAAGGATTTATTGAATTATTTGTATAAATCAATCGCACCATCTATTTTTGCTGCAAATGAGAAACTAGCATATGTTAAACGAACCCTTGCATTGCAATTATTCGGAGGAGTTTCTAGAATCAATGAAGACGGAACAAGGACAAGAGGCGATATCCACATTCTTTTGATGGGGGATCCTGGTGTTGCAAAATCTCAATTATTACGATATATGTCTAATCTTTCTCCTAGGGGAAAATATGCTTCAGGAGGAGGAGTTTCAGCAGCAGGACTTACTGCTGCAGCAATAAAGGATGCATTTGGAGATGGAAGGTTTGCACTTGAAGCAGGAATATTGCCCTTATCGGATCAAGGGTTGGCAGCTATTGACGAATTTGATAAGATCTCAGCCTCTGATCAAGGATCTATGCATGAGGCAATGGAACAACAAAGTATCCATATAGCAAAAGGAGGATTAACTGCCAGACTTCCAACACGATGTGCCGTATTAGCCGCTGCTAACCCTACGGGTGGTCGATTTAGTGATAGACATCCAAACGCATCAGTAATGTATTCCTTTGAAGAAACAGGACTACCTGCCCCATTAGCATCAAGATTCGATGTCATATGGCTTTTAAGGGATGAAATTGTATTAGAAAACGATGAGCGAATCGCCGGTCATATACTAGCTACTCGTTCTAAAGGAGTTGCCGAAACACAATTAGAAAGGGGTTTTGTTTCTGATAAATCCGATGATGATAGTGTTACTAGAGTCGGAGTAGATGGCGTTGAACATTTGACAACTTCATTTTTAAGAAAATATGTTGCATATGCAAAATTGAATTTTCATCCACAGTTGAATGATGCTGCAAAAGTAGTTTTACAAGAGTTTTATAGAGATACTAGGCAAAACTTTGCCAAAGAAGATCAAGGAAGTCCAGCATCTCAAACACTCGTACCAATCACAGCAAGAGCACTTGAAGCCCTAAGCAGACTTTCCGAGGCACATGCACGTATGCATCTTAGAAATATAGCTACTGAAGACGATGCAAAGGTTGCTTTAGCAGTATTCAAACATTGGAGATCAGAGAATAATGTTAATGATGAAACAGCATTCCATTCCAAAGTTCCTCAACAAAAAATGATTATTGATAGGGAAATAAGAAAAATTATCACAAGTATTTGTTATGAAAAAGGCCAAGCAATGATAGAAGAAATTTATGATCAAGCAAATAAAAAAGGAATTACTCCAAATGCCGTTGATGATATAGTTAGAAAATTAAGACAAGGTGGAATTTTATTCAGTCCTAGTAATGATGTATACTCTTTCGCCTAATATCAACAACACATCCTAGTGATATATGAAAGGTAACCGTCTCCCGAAAGTGATAATATGGAGCCGATAGGAGAAGTTTCGGATCCTGAAAGTTTGAATCCTACGGCTTTAGGTTTCATGTGTGGCTTAGAAATCCATCAACAATTGGATACTGGAAAACTTCATTCGAGAATGCCAAGTGAATTATTTGATTTCAAATTTGAAGAAATACCAAAGAATTGGAACAGATTTGAAAGAAAATTGAGAGCAGCCAGAGGGGAAGGTGGAAAAATCGATGTTGCTGCAAGATTTGAACAACGCAGAAATAGATCATTTGTATATTTTCAGTCACCAAATGCAAGTCTAATAGAATTGGATGAAGCGCCACCCGATATTCATGATGAAAATGCAGTTGATATCGTACTTACTATGTCTGCAATGATGAATGCAAAACCAATTAATTCACTACAAGCAATGCGTAAAACTGTAGTAGATGGTTCAAATACAAGTGGATTTCAAAGAACAACTCTTGTTGCAACTCATGGTATTCTAGATACTAAATCTGGAGATGTGGGCATAGATGTAGTATGCCTAGAAGAAGACTCTGCTAGAAAACTAAATTCAGAAACAACTCCAGGCGGAGAAAAAGTATACTATACTCTGGATAGATTAGGAATACCACTTGTCGAAGTTGCAACCGCCCCTGATATTCAATCTCCTGAACATGCTAAGGAGACTGCAATTAGGTTGGGCTCTCTACTTAGAGATACACGAAGAGTTCGTAGAGGATTAGGATCAATTCGACAAGACCTCAATGTAAGTATTGCGTGTGGTGATAGAGTAGAAATTAAAGGCTGTCAAGATCTTGATTGGATTCCAAAAATAATTAGATTAGAAATGGCTCGCCAAATCCATATGTATAAATTAGCAAATCAATTACGTGTAGAAGCAAATTTACCACTACTTCCTCCAGACAGATCAAATGATAATATTCCAGTTGAAAATAGAGTGGCAGCATCGGCAAAATCCCGATTACCAATAAATGTACTAGATGTAACTGAAATATTTTCAACTTCTGAATCAAGTATGATACAAAAATCATTATCAAACGATGAATTAGTTTTAGCAGTTATTTTACCAGGTTTTGCTGGAAAATTGGGAGTTAAAGCATTAGATTCCCAGGGATCTCAATTACCACGTTTAGGTAGGGAATTAGCAAGTGCTGCTAAGTTAGCAGGTGTTGCAGGTATTTTTCACTCTGATGAATTGCCGGCATATGGAATTACAGAGCATGATAAAAAATCTGTTATGGACAAACTTTCATTATCAAATTCTGATGCATTCATACTTTGTGTGGCTCCTGAATGGCAGGCAAATTTAGCCTTAGAATCAGTGATTAATAGAGCTAGACTCGCATATCATAGAATAATCCAAGAAGTTAGAAATGTTGTTATTAAGAAAGGTCAACCAGATGATGGAACTACAACTGCAATGAGGCCTCGTCCGGGAGGGGCACGAATGTATCCCGAAACCGATGTCCCTATTCTTCACATCACTCATGAAAGATGGCTTGCGATAGAACAAAATTTACCACTTAATCAAGAACAAAGATACTCACTTTTTTCAGAAGTAGAGATATCAGAAAATCAAATTGATGCATTGATAAGGGCCGAATTAGATGATATTTTTCTTTCAGGAATTTCTGGTAAGCTTAACAAATCTGTACCTCCTTTACCTTCAAAGGCATGGGCATCAGGACTTTTAGAAAATACTGATTCAATTTCAAATGAATCATTAGCATCAGCCATACATCTTCGTGAAACAAATTTGTTAACTCGGGAGGGAGTTATACCACTTAGTAAATTGGCAGATAAATCTAATATATCGCACTCTGACTTAGTTTCATGGATGTCAAGTAAAATTAAAGATTTAGGATTTGAACCAGCAGATACAAGCTCTGTAGAAGGTGCTGTAGATGAGGCAATAGAAGAAATGAGGGAAATGATTGATGCAAAAGGTATGGGGGCAATCGGACCATTAATGGGCATAGTTATGAAAAAATTAGGAGGTTCTGCTGATGGTAAGGTAGTAAACTCAATACTACGGTCCAAAATTCAAAAACTCCAATAATATTTATGTTGCATTTTTTCAATAATGTTTAAGTTCCTTATTTCGGGCCGATTAATTCTATGAATCCATTGATAACTTACGGCCTACCTTTCGCACTAATCTCATTATTTATTTATACGACCGTAAACAAGGAAAATCTTGCAAAAGCTATTGGTACGTTTTCATTAGTATTTCTAATAATTTCTTTTTCATCTATGTCTACTGACTATTACAGATGGACGAATGAACTCAATGATGAAGTTGACAACCCTCATTATGGACTTCCAGATTCGTGGGATGACAAACAGGCTGTTTGCTTTCATTTTCCTGCAGGATATGCTCCGTCCGGTTTAGATGATGGCAGACATCATTTTGATTTTAATGGTACTGATTTTAAGACAGATAAAGATTGGAATTCAACAGGTGCATGTGTTGGAGGATTTGAAAATTTTGATAATGGTTTAGAACTATTTAATGCTGCTTTAGGGGCCACTGGAAGTACTTTTTCTTACAACTCTACTCAATTTTCATTTGGATTACAGATTGACAGTATTGCTGGAGTCTTGCCTTGTGAAGCATATACCTGTGCAGCAGATTTTTCATCTGGGGCATATTGGGAACTTTTGCATAATGGAGCATATTCAATGGTTGGAATTTCAGATCTTATCCTTGATCCAGATAGTGTGATAACATGGCAAATCGCGTCATATTAATTAAATAATTAACACAAGCATGAATAACATCCTAGAGGACGAGAAGGATGCGATTACCATGATTGATGCACATGCTATTAATTTAGGCCCCAATGGTATACTCTTTGTTAATGTAGCATTACTTACAATGATAGGTTGGGCTTTATGGAGGGCAGAGAAGAGTATTACTACTCAAAGTGAGATGATTACACTATTCCTCTTAGGTATATTTGCTATTTCAGGTAGAATATTACTCGACCCTATTCCCAATATTCAGCCAGTGACAGTTATTGTATTATTGGCCGGTATTCATTTTGGAGCCGCTAGGTCAATAATTTTAGCTACTTCAATTGCATTAATTTCTAATTTATATTTGGGCCATGGACTTTGGACAATCTATCAAGCATTAGGCTGGTCCTTGATTGGTGTATTTGGTGCAATGATATCTAGTAAAATTTATTCAAATAATAAATTATCAGTAAATCCACTAATGGCAGTTGCAGCAGTATCTGGTTTTGTATTTGATTGGATAGTATCAATAAGCGCATTACATGTCTTAAGTCCAGATATTTTCTTCTTATACATCCTAAATGGAATCCCATTTGACCTCTTACATGCAACAGGTAATATGTTCTTTGTCGCATGGTTTGCAGTACCTTTGAGTGAAATAATGACTAGACATATAGCATTCAAACAACCATCGGTGGTGGATAATTTTGCCAAGACCAGAGTATGAAACTACTATGGTATTGGTCACTAGAAGTGATCTAAATTTATCTAAAGGAAAACTTGCTGCACAATGTAGCCATGCTACTGCAGAGTGTGTTCTAAAAGCAAAAAGACAATCTCCAACAATCCTGGAAAAATATCTAAAAAGTGGTGCTAGAAAAATAGTCTGTTCAACTTCTTCTTTGGATGCACTAAAAAGAATCTATGGCCAAGCAAAAGAAGCCGGACTTATTTGTCACATGGTAAATGATGCAGGGCATACTGAGATACCTGCTGGGACTACTACAGTAGTTGGTATTGGACCAGGAATTCGAAATTCAATTGATAAAATTACAAGTAGCTTACCTTTACTTAAGTGATATTCCTACACAATAGTCATCAATAATGTTCACCTCTGAACCAATATGCCTCCACAGGTAGTACTGACTTCCGAAGCTCGGGAATCACTACTTTCACTGTGTCCAGCAGTATCAAATTTAGTAGGTTGGTTAGATTCAATTGATAGGCGCCCAGGACTTGATGAATTAGCAGAAAAACTATCAATTATGAAGCCAAATATCAATGCAGTCAGTGAGTGTGTTGATTTCTCAGAAGATGGATATCAGAGGCATGTGGTAAAGAAAAATGATTTTTATGAATTAGCGGCAATATCTTGGAAGCCGGGACAAGATACTCCAATTCACGATCACATCGGAAGCGACTGTGCTTTCTTAGTAGTATCGGGAACTTCTACTGAGACAATTTATCAAACTAACTCCGAAGGGCACGCTTTTCCAATTTCTTCTAGAAATTATGCAACTGGAGAGATTTGTTCAGCAGATGAGCCAGATATTCACCGAGTATCCAATGAAGGAGATGTTGGGTTAATTGAAATCCATGTTTATACTCCACCTCTTGGAGATTACAATATTTATTCTCCTGCTGAAATATAATCTATAAGGATAAATTATTTGCTTTTTCTATCCAATCTTGTTTTAGTATCCTATCGGGAGGAAATTCAATGGCATCATTGATTACTTTCATATTAATATCATCCATTCTAGATATTTGTTCATATGTTTTTATCTCCAAAGCATTAAGCTTCTTCTCAACAAAACTATCTATTCCTTCAATTTTGGTTAAATCGTCATCTACATCATCAAAATCTCTATGGCCTATTACTGCCCAATCTATTTGATTTATTCTAAGAGCTACTCTTTCTAATACTAATTCTTCTCTATCTATAAGACTCGCTTTTAATTTCAATTGAGCCTCTGCATCTTCTCGCTCTAACTTTTGAGGTTGTGTTTCAAGTCCAACAACTTCTTCTTCTGAAGACTCTTCTTCTGACAATTCCTCATCAGACACGAACGTTGGTTAAATAGTTCAGATATAATATTTTCACCTATAAAAAAAATAATACCAAATAAATTAATATTAATTTAGTTTTTCCATCATTTCTTCTAACCTTGATAATCCTAAATCTACGTTATCATATGAAGGGCCAAATGAAAAGCGAACCCATTGATCAAATTGTTGTTCTTCACGACCTGGTTGCGGATTAACATCAAAAAATGTTCCAGGTACAGTCATTACTTGTTTATCTAAAGACTTCCAGAAGAAATCAATTCCAGTATTATATCCTTCAGGTAAATCCTCTACACATGCCCAAATATAAAATGTCGACTCACTTTCTAAACATCTAATTCCCATATTTGTTAATCTATCTACCATCATATTCTTTTTCTTCGAGAACATTACTCTCAATGCACTAGTTTCTTGATCTGCATAATCAGGTTCCAAAGCCCTTAATGCTAATCTTTGACTTACTCTACTGGGTCCTCCATCAATTGCACTTGCAGCACGGCCCAATGTTTCGATAATGTGAGAAGGCCCTAATACCCACCCCATTCTCCATCCAGGATATCTAAATGACTTTGTCAATCCATCAATAACAAGAATCGGATCAGTTTCGGGATCATTTACATATTCAGCACTAGAAACAGGTCCACAACCAGGGTTTCTTCCTTCATAAATGAAGTGAGAATAAAACTCATCCATTAACAAAACACAACCTGTTTCTCTAGCGGTTTCACAATATGATGCTAATTCGTCCCCTTGGATTACATGCCCTGTAGGGTTACATGGATTAGAAACTAAGTAACTATCTAAATTCTTGGCAACTTCTTTGAACTCACTAGAAGGTATTGAAAAATTATTCTCTTCAGTTGTTGAAATTAATACAGGTTCTAATCTTGGTGTTGCATAATCCATCATGTCTTGGTAAGCAGTATAGTCAGGAATTTGATATCCCATTTTACCTTGTACTGCACCAAAAATACGACTTAGCATTAATCTGCCACCTTGAGCGATTCCTACATTGGCTGCAGTATAGGGTTTTTTACCACGACGAAAATATCTATTGTAATGATTTGCAACAGCCTCTCTCATCTCATCTGTTCCATTAATTGGGCCATAGGCTTGGTCTTCAGGCTCAATTAATACGTTCCTTAGTCTGTCAGGAGCGCCCTCCATTTCTCCTATTTCAGGCTGACCTTGGCCCAAATTACACCAGTCAGGGTTACCATTCCAAAAACCTCTCTTCACTGCTTCAGAAACTACCCAAATAACACCCATATAAGGTACTTCTCGGAACGCGCCACTACTTGCCATAGTTGTCGGTATTTCTGCATCATATCAATATTATTGATTCTTATTTGGGTTTAGATTAATTTTAGAGAATACAATGGATTAAATTGTAGTTTAAGTAATATATTTTAGAATTAAATAATATAAAAATAATAATATGCTAATTGCCTTTAGGGCGACCATGAAAATCTCGCAAACTTTTAAAACTTCGGTAACTATATTTTTGTGTTTTGTACTTCTTTTGGCTCCAATGTCTGGTTATAATGACAATTCAGATAATAATTTAGAAGAAATATCAGAGGAATATTACACCTTAGCATCTATGAATATGCCAGGATTCCAATCAGGCTCAATTTATTCATATGATACTATCTCTATGTATCAAACAGGATGTGCAGTTTTAGCAAATGGAGAAATTGAATGTTGGGGGGATAATTTCTTTGGTCAAGCAGGAGTTATTACAACGCCCGGCCAGGGACTTAGCACAGATACTCTTGATTTTCCTACAAATGTAAACTCTCTTCTGAATAGCATGGGTCATTTTGTTGAGGTAGCAGCTGGCCAATTCTCTACTTGTGCATTGAATTCTATTGGTGAAGTATATTGCTGGGGCACTGAACTAGTTGGTCAATTAGGAAATGGAATCGAACCAACAACAGATTATACTAATTATTCAATTCATACTCCTAGTTTAGTTCAATTACCCGATAACACGTCTGCAATCTCTATTTCTGCTAGTACAGGCAATAATCATAGATGTGCAATCTTAAATAATTCAGATACAGTTTGTTGGGGAGCAAACAACTGGGGACAACTGGGAGATGGAACTGCTTGCATAATATCTGGCGGCCAAGGATTTGAATTGCCCGGATATAATACTGGAATTTGCTCAGATTCACCAGACTCGGGTGATGACTCAGGAAAATTTACTCCAGTAATTGTTCAATTCCCAGATAATAAAAGTGCAATCTCAATCTCAACCGGAGATCAATTTACCTGCGCTGTTATGATGGATAACTCTCTTTATTGTTGGGGTGAAAATAATCAACTTCAATTAGGGCAAGGAAATTCTAATTCCGTTAATGGAATTCCTACATTAGTTTCACTACCAGGAGGTCGAACAGTTGCTTCGGTTGCAGCTGGAGGAGATAGTACATGCGCATTATCTATGGATCATAATGTATATTGCTGGGGCTCGGGAGGAGAAGGTCAACTTGGTGATGGTAGTAATGATAGTAATTATGAACCAGGGTTAGTTACATTAGAAGAATACGAAATTCCTATAT
>JBKEHQ010000011.1:0-27640 GCA_046710875.1 Candidatus Thalassarchaeaceae archaeon | reverse complement strand
TCCAACCCACATTGATTGATGTGTTTGCATTGATTCTTGGTCATAATCGCCATCGAATGCAGGATGATCAATTATTACTTTATTACCATCTAATTTAAAATGATTACTTCTAATCAATGGTACTCCTGTATTTTCTAATTGCCAATTAATGATATTAAAATTATTACTTTGATCAATTTCCCCAACCCTTACTCTGATATTCTTTCCACTTTGATTTAACCAGCAATCTTCTTCACAAAGTCTAGGTTGATCAGCAAGATCATTAATTGCTTTCAAAGATAGGTTTCTTTCATATGTGTCCCTAGGCATTTTAGGAACAGCCCATGACGCATCAGTCCATGTTGACCAAGGACCTCTTTCTAGTTCTAAAAAAGGAGCTTTGGAACTAAGTCCATTATTAGACAGATCACTCAACTCTAGGGGGCCAAAACTAGTCAAAACTTCTGTTCTTCCTCCAACAATTACTCCGATTACTAAGACTCCTTGAGAAATTCCTGGAAAGATTTTTTGACTATCTGAAAACGACCATGCAAATTCCCAACGATTTTTAGAAACAAGTATCTTTCTCAAAGGTATACTACTTTTTTCTCTGAGTAAGGAATCAGGCACAACCATTGTTACCTTACCATCTTTTTTTGTTATTTGGAGTGCACGTTCCACATATAATCGATATAAGTTGACATTTCCTCTTAGCGCTGAAAATCGAAGACCTCCATCTTTTCCAGAAATAATCTTTAACTCATTAGACATTTCTTTACGTAGTTCACTACCATTTTCTTCATTACGAAATTTATCCTTTATCCTAACCCATGGAGGCTTAGAAACTAATAAAATTGGCTCATCATTCCACGGCCACTCACCTCTTAGTAAATCATCACAAACAACATTCTTTTCTAAAATATTTTCAGCCATTGATCTACTTATTTGACAGTCAGTTTCTATGCCAGGACTAACTAATCCAAGTTTGATTAAAACTATTAGTAATCGTTTTCTAGTTATATTGATGGACATCATAGATGAATCCATTAATTGTAATCCATTTAGGAGCCTCTTAGTATCTTCTTTTTGTTGCTTTGGATTCAAATCTTCACACCTTTCAGAGTGAATTCTAAACATTCTTTCTGGAAATATTCCAGCACCCACGGCTGGATCTGCAAATGGAATTGGGATCCCAGTTTTAGTTTCATTATCGCTGACCTCATAGGTCTCTGATGAGATATCAGATTCTTTCTTGACCTCATTATTCATTTGTTCAGCATATGCACGAAACCCAGGTGGCAATGCGTCAAGAGAAATCGTTGCCAATGGTTCCTTTTTCTTTAGCCTATTAGTATTTTTAAATTCATCTGCTAATATCATATCAGCAAATTTAGCAGGCATTATCGTAACTCCTTTTACGGACCTACCATCTTTTTCTGCCTCATTTCTAGAAACTAACTGATCTAATACTATCCCCGGATCGGATAATAATCCTGGAGGGAGGCTCGGCCAATTATTAGGAAGTTCAGTAGAAATCGGTACATCATCTATTACTGATTTTTCCCAAGCCTCAATCCAAATTCCAATTTGCTGTTCTCTATCCTGGCATGTACCGTCTAGTCTAGCAAACCATCCAGACGTCTCATTAACCATGTTAAACAATTTATCTAATTGGATTATGGCTTTGAAGGATTGTATTCTATAATCATTCAATTTTCAAGTCCAAATATATCTTGATCGATTTCTATAATCATTTTTTTCTGAAGTAAAATAGAAATCGCTTCATCTATCTCTTCTTCTTTAATTGCAATTGGAATAAATTGTTTTAATAATTGTTTAAAGTGAATAACCATTTTCCCAGATGCTTTTTCATTTTCCATAAATGCCATGATGTGTTCAGCAACTATTGCAAGTAAAGGATCATCATCAAAATCTAATGCTCCAAAGTCCACCATCGGTTCTCTATGCTGATCTTCTACATTTTGTTTTACAACTTCAGTAGTTTCATAAACATCAAATAAATTCCGTTGGTTGGGATCTGATAGAACAATATTATCAGTAACCTCGCGCTGCCTCTTAAGCCTCTTTACTAGAGTTTCAATCCTATGAAGCCTTTGTTCTAGTCGTAACCTCTCTCTTCCTAGATGGCTTTCTACTAATTCTAATTCTTCCAATGCCCTTTCATCAAGCCAATTTGATAAATCCCAATTAGGATCTAATCTCAACATAGTTTCCCAAAGTCTAGCTACAGAATCTGGAAGGGCATTAGCATCAATGCGAGAAACATCTTTTTCATCGCGCGCTTCCTTCTCCATATACTCCCATCATCATCGACCGTCTATGAATTATACCATTGTATTTTTTTAACAAATTAAGAGTTGCATTGATGAATGATGAACGTTTGCCTTGGTATATGCCACAGTATCGTTTAACAGTTCTCCCCGGCGATGGTTCTGGAAAAGAAGTAACCAAGGAGGCACAAAAAGTAATACAAGTATTCCAAGATTTTAGTCCCCTATCATTTGACATAACCGAAATTCCATGTGGAGGGGAATACTATCAAGAAACTGGGTTAGAGTGGCCCGACGGGTCTTTTGAACATTGTAGAGATAATTCTGATGCAATATTATTGGGGGCCATAGGATGGCCAGGTGCCACGCTTCCTAATGGCGATAATGCTGGAGGGCAAGTTATCCTTGGTCTTCGTTCCGGCTTAGATTTGTATGCAAATATTCGACCTGTAAAATTATATGATGGAGTTTTACATAAAATTCATGGTAAACACAAAAAAGTGTGGGATTCAAAAGTAGTCAATATGGTCTTAATAAGAGAGAATACTGAAGGTTTGTACCATGCATTACTTCGTCGCTCAGCTCTAGCTGCAGCTGGAAGTGAGAAAGATGACCCAATAGTTATTGATAATTTCCCAGGTTTAGAGGGAGAAGTCGCATGGGATGTTAGGCCAATTTCTAGAAAAGGTAGTCAAAGAGTTATTAATTTTGCATTCGATTTAGCAAATAGGCGTGGAGAGAAAGTTGGAAAGAAACAAAAGGTAACCTGTGTTGATAAAAGCAATGTTACTAGGGGATGTAGACTTTTTAGACAAATATTCAGAGAAATAGCTTCCAAGTATCCAGATTTAGAAACTCATGAAGCATATATCGATGCTTTTACAATGTGGTTGATACGAAGTCCCGAAGATTTAGATGTTGTAGTACTTCCAAATATGTTTGGAGATATTGCTACAGATTTAGCATCAGTGCTTCAAGGAGGATTAGGAATGGCTGCAAGTGCGAATATTGGAGATAATCATATGCTTTTTGAACCAGTTCATGGGTCCTCACCATTACATGCAGGTAAAAATATTGTAAATCCAATTGCTACAATCTCATCAGTTCAGTTGATGTTTGATAATTTAGGCGCAAGACATCAAGATTCCGATGCAACTCTTTGTGCTGATATTTTAGATAGGGCAATTGCTGACCACCTTTCGGAAGGCGGAGCAGTAACGTATGACCTTGGAGGAACCGCGTCGACTTCTGATGTTGGAACGTCTATAGCCAATCGCTGTAAAAAAATTCTCAAAGAAACATTCGTAAACTTATAAATATTAATTGATAAACTAATCCTATAAACTTACAGATTATTATCAATAATGTTCGAATTATCAAAAACTGTAATGTTTATTTATCAAATCTCTTCATATTAATTCATGAAGAATCTAGGGCACCGCCTTGGTGCATCAGAAACAAATCTTGAAAATACCATTCAAGGCCTCAGGAATTCAATTCATTCGGTTTCAAATCCTAGATTTAAGTACTGGGAATTTGATATTCATGAATCAAAAGATAATATTTTATTCCTATTTCATGATGATATTATAAATATAAATAATTTAAGAGAAGAATTAAACTACATGAAATTTATAGATATTAAAGCCGCAGGAATAAAAAATAACATCAATATTCCTACTTTAGATGAGATAGTTCTAGAATTATTTCCAAGATCAGAAAAAATTATTATAGAAATTAAAAATATTATATCTGATAAATGCCGGACTAAAATAATAGAAACAGCATCAAGTATCCCAAATTGTAAAATTATGATTACTCCAAATCGCTTTGAAGTCGTATTTCCATCAGAAAATAGGGATTATTGGCATAATGAATTTAATAGAAATAATCTCAAATTAATTATGGGCGGTCGTCATAAAGTTGATATGTTCAAGACTTCAAATACATTCCTTGGGAAATATCTAGTAAAACCGAAATGGTTTTTTGGGTTTTAACAGATTTTCCAAGTTTAGGGCACCCTAAATTTTAATTCCTAATCCCATTCCGGCGTAATATGGACGAACGCAAGGGCATTCAAGATTTATCTAAATCATTAAAATTTTTAGAAGAACAGGCGACCTTTACAAAAGCAATAATAATTACCGGATTAATAATCTCTGCATCTGTATTATACCTTACATTTAATGTAAATTATGATGAATGTGAAGATGAAAATAACTGTCTTATTGTAGCATTTGAAGTCAAAGATACTTATTTAATATGGGATAAAAATCCGCAACATCTAGCAGATAAGCTCCATATATTAACCGGCATGGATGTGGAAATTTATCCTGTTTCGAATTCAGGTGCGGCTATTGAAGCGGTCGACAAAGGAAATGCAGATTTGGCGTTTTTGGATGGAGCGGCTGCATGGCTGGCGTGGGAGGTTTACGATCTTGAAGTTTTAGCTGCTGAACAAAAGGCAGATGGTAGAGTATATTATAATGCAACTGCATTGGTTAAATCTGATTCAGATATGGCCGAAGCCTACCTCGATGATGACGAGTCTACAGATCCATTTGCATTAATGGAAGGCAAAAAATCTTGCCATACGGGTTGGTTAAAGAGTGCTGGAATGTTAATACCAATGGGATATCTCATTGGAAATGGCTATGCCGAAGTTATTGGCAATCCTAATGAGATTGAATCTTTACGAAACACTGTTACCAATTTTTTCTCTGAAGAATCAAGTATTCCAGAAGGAGGTACTCAGTATTCATCGTATAAAGGGGCATTAAGATGTCTTTCTGATGGAACAGGAGATGTTGCACTTGTGAAGGATTCAGTAATCAATTCATATTGCACTGGCTCCAGTGCTGAAAGTTGGTGTCTAGAAGAGGATGAATACGTCATGCTTCCTGCTTTTGGACAGGCCCCAAGTCATCCCGCGGTGTATAATCCTGAATATATGAATTCAGAGAAAATTACATTAATTCAAGATGCTTTAGTGGCATTAAATGATGACAATGATGGAACCCAAATTCTTAAGGATTTATTGAATACAGATGGAATGGTAATTACTGATGCACAAACGCATTTAGGGACATATGGAGAAGCCGTTTCAAATGTACCTGGAATTCAGGCGTTTTTTAGCTGAGGTATTGTTTTGAAATTATTTTCGCTTCTAAGTATATTTTTATTGACTTTTGGATTATCCGGGTGCATATTATTCGATGAAGACAAATCATTCGCTTGGCCAGATGTCACGGAGTCAGAATGTAATTTTGATAATAATAAAAACCTAACCTGCTCACCATATCTTGATGGTTTTGACGTTCCACATATGTCTGCACTTCATCCTGAAAATGATGAATTATGGATTATCGATCTCAATGGTTTAATACTATCTTGGGATGGTTTCTCACTCTTCAAAGTTGCTAATTTGAGTTTTTTGATTAGCAATTGTCATTTTGAACAAGGTTTACTTGGTTTCGTTTTTGATGAGAATTTTAATTCTACAAATCAAGTTCTACTGTCGTATGTCAAGAAAGGTCCATGTGATGGAGATAATGAATCAAACCTATTTCTTGCTTCTGCAATAATAGACAATTCAGGAATTTTAAATATTTCTTCAATTAAAATCATTCAAGAGATATATCAACCATATAGAAATCATAATGGAGGATATTTGCAATCTATTGGAGATAACAAATATTTGTGGGGAATAGGCGATGGAGGAGGAAGTCTTGATCCACATTCCAACGCTCAGGACACCTCTACACCTCTCGGTACAATACAACTTTTTTCTTTTATTGATAACGAAATTTATCCCGTTCCGGGAGAAACAAATTCCGACTCATTGGTATTACATAATGGATTACGAAATCCTTGGAGATTTGACTTTGATAATAATAATAATATATTATGGGTCACTGATGTAGGAGAAAAGTGTTGGGAAGAAGTAAATCTATTATCAATTAATGAATCAGCAAATTTGGGATGGCCGAAAAGAGAAGGACTTCACAAAGTTCATTCAAACGGTTACACCAATGAAAATGGGACCTGCTATTACGATGAAGATGCACCACTAGCATCGGACGATTTTACAGATCCAATTACCTCCTATATTCATGAAGGAGGAAATTGCTCAATAACCGGAGGATTTTGGATGAATTGGGGCCCAAAATCAATACAAGATAGATATTTATATGGAGATTTCTGTACTGGTTCTATATGGACACTAAGAGAAGTTGAAGGAATTTGGACGGATGAATACATTGGCTCATTTCAAGGAATGATAGTTGGCTTTGGCCGTGGATTATCTGATGAAATTCTAATTTTTACATGGGACGGAACTATATATTCTCTGAATTAATAATTTCATTTTTATTATTTACATGGATTACAGTCGGGGTATGCTTACTTGCTTCGGCATAACCTACGGTAACATATGTGCATAAAATTACTAAATCTCCAGTATTAATTAAATGTGCAGCAGCCCCATTTATACAAATTTCCCTAGATCCTTTTGGGGCCTTTATCGCATAAGTTTCTAATCTAGTGCCATTTGTTATATTTAGAACTTGTATCCTCTCCCATTCGATTATATCGGCAGCATCCATTAATTCTTCATCAATTGAAATCGAACCAATATAATTTAGATTTGCATCAGTAATTAATGCTCTATGTATTTTTGATTTTAACAGGTGTCTACTAACTCCCATATTAGATGGGACTCAAGATTATTTTTTAATTTTAATTATTATGATTTATCAAAAATTATTAATGATACTAAAACTGCTACATGATACATTCGTAATAAAATAAACAATCTTTTCATAAGTAACACAAGCGTCTTATGTTTACTTAGGTGGTTGTAGTGAGAACAAGGACAACAAATAAAATAACCAATGCTGGTAAAAAACAAACCATATCTGCATTCGTTTTGGTTTCAATAATGATATTTAGTACACAGATGTATACATTCCAAAATTTTGATTCAGAAACGAATCTTTCTGATTCAGAAAAATTACCAAATAAAACTATTATTCAACAATCTCAACTACCTTCTGATGAGCCAAATGGACAAGATTCTCAACCATTTGAATTCAATCCATTTGACCATGCAATTTTTAATGATCCTACTTATCATGATCCTGCATCTTACTATGGAAAAATATCAGATTTATCTGCTTTATCTGCCTATCCAGGATATGAATTTTATTTGGAGGAAACAAATACAGATGATCACGATAATGACGGTATCGATGATTTAAATGATTTAGATGATGATAATGATGGCTTAAATGATCTTATAGAGAGATTCGATGGTTGTTATGGGACCGACCCTTTTGATCATGACAATGATGGAATACAGGATGAATTGGATTGGGATGATGACAATGATGGAATTTTAGAAGGACCAATTGATTACACACAAGGCAATGATCCCCGAAACGTATCCTCAGACAGGTATCTTTCAAGTTCCGTAATACATCCTTGGACCGATTCAGAAGTTGGAACTGGATATTTAGTTGATCAAAATCCCTTTGATCATGACAATGATGGAGTGCCAGATGAGGATATTGATGGTAGTGGTAAAGGTACTTACGATGAAGACGATGACAATGATGCTAGATTAGATCAGTTTACATGGCCATGTGATTTTGATGGAGATGGAATTCAGGATTATTTTGATATAGATGATGACGGCGATGGTGTAATTGATTTATGGGACGAACATCCTTGGGACGATTCAAAAACTGATAATATTACTAATACTGCTGAATTATGGGTCGATGCTGAATTATGGGCCTCAAGTTTACAATATGATATTTCTATGACGGCACTTGGATTATCTGACTCTGAACTAACTATAGAAGTTGGAGATACAATTAGGTGGACCAATGATCATACAGACGATCATTCTGTTAGGGCAGATGATGGTTCATTTGATAGTGGAACTTTAATCGCAGGCGGTACTTTTAGCCATACATTTGCCGATGAGGGAAGTTTCACTTACTCTGATACAATTTCACAATTAGATAGCTATAGTGGAACGGTAACAGTTAGGGCAGATGAAGGCCGTCCTTTACCTGATGTATTCAACATCAACGCTGAAGTTTATGGTTCAGAAACATTTGATTTTGTTAAGAAAGAAAGCTCCATCTGGCATCCTCGTGACCAATCCTTTACAAATATCATAGATGGAGATTTGGATAATGATGGCCTTCCAAATTTCATCGATCCAGATAATGACAATGACGGATTCCCAGATTCTTCAGATACAGACGATGACAATGACGGATTATTAGATATGTATGATGTTGATGATGATAATGACGGAATTCTAGATACATGCGTTCAACTTGATACAAATAAAGATGGCAATCCTGACTATCCAAATTTACAACCAATAGGAATTCCTGGAATAGATTGTGAGCTTGATTATGATAGAGATGCTGATGATGACATTTACAGGGCTATTGATTCTGATTATGATTTGGTATGGGATTGGAAAGATACTGATCTGGGAGCTGCATTCCCTGCAGATAACTTACTGGGAAATCCGGGAGTCGATCCAACTGATTTGCCCTATGATCTTGATAATGATGGTACGCCCAATGAGTACGACTCATTTATGAATGCTACAGATGAAGAAGTGCTTTCTTGGAATTGTCCATCCTTGGAAAACCCAAATCCTCAATCCTCTGATGATAATTGTATATTTATGAGGAAATCATATACTGGAAATAATGATTGGGATGGCGATGGATTCAATAATTGGGTCGATGTTGACGATGACAATGATGGAGTTTTAGATTGGCTAGATATAGATGAAAATTGTGATTTAGACGACGATAATGATTTACATTTACTAAATGGTTCTAGATATAGGGACGATGGCCCCAATTCAATCGATACAGATATTGATGGAGATGGTATTTCAAATGACGAAGATTGGGATGATGACAATGATGGTATTTCAGATTTCTATGATCCAGATGATGGAAACTGTGGTATTGTCGATAATGATGCCACTGACAATTTTTATGGTAATTCATACACTCACTCAGATGGCGATATAATTGATGGTAGTGCAGATTCACAAATTTATACTGGAACAGGAACGCTTCTATGGGATATGTTCTGGCACTTCAGTCCATTTATTGATGGAACTCAAGGTTTTGTACTGCCTTATAATGGATACGAAACAGGAACCGAAGAAGACTCATTAACAATCGTTCAACAGGGTGTCATTCCAGAAATATACTGGAATATAATGATGAAATGGAGCCCGTGGAATGGAAATAATTATTTCGATATTGATATGGATGGAGACTCATTGATTAATGGAATTGATGTTGATATGGATGGAGATGGAATGCCAGATTGGTGGGATCAAGATGAAGGTAACGACGGAGTTCTTGACGTAAATGACCCTGCCTTTGGAGGATCCTTGGATGATAGCGAATGCGGAATATCATTGGCCTTTGCTGTTGGGCAAGCATCAGGTCCAATTGCATGCGGCCTCTCATATGCATGGATGTATGGATATCCACTATTGGCCGCAACACAATCGAATGGCAACACGTATACTCTTCCATATAGCAGTAGACCTGACGCACTTTATGATGATGGAGAATACGATGGTAGTAATTCACAGGGCAATAATCAATGTTCGGATAATTGCTGGTGGTTCACTTTCGATCCAGGCAGTAATCCCACCCCAACTGCTGCAGTAACCTACGATGATATTAGGAATAACAGAGATTTGTATATAGCTTATGTTGGGCTAAATAAAGGATTATTCCAATGGACTGCAGATAGCAATGCAAACCTTTTCCCGGATGAAGTCGCTGATTTATTAAATGACGACGTCGATCCAGACAATGACTGTGCTGCACCAATTATTGGTAATTTAAATCCGCAATGTATGGCAAATGATACCACGGATCTCGATGATGATTTTGATGGAGTATACGACCATTGGGATATTGATGATGATAATGATGGCTTGTGGGATTATTTTGAAGTAGATACTGATGATGACTGGGATGACGATGATGAAACAAATGACGGCATTTATTACTTTATAGGAAGTAATTGCGTTGACGCTGATGATGATGGATTAGATACAGACCCTGATTTTGACGGCTGGTATCAAGCAGTTTGGGATCAGGGAGTTTTGGGACAATCATTATTATTTCCAGAGTATTATGATGTTGATAATGATAATGATGGAGTACCTGATGGTGAAGATCCTGATGATGACAATAATGGAATACTTGATGTAGATCAAGAAGTAATAGCACCACAATGTTTTACAGGTGAAGAACAGAGCGTTTGGGACCATGATAATGATGGAATTCAAGATTGGGCAGATGATGATTGGGATGCAGATGGAATTAATAATACAGTAGAATTAAACTCTCCTAATGGATTAATTTCAGCCTTCGATCATGACAATGATGGCTTAAGAGATGATGTTGACGAAGACGATGATCAAGATGGTATGAAAGATGTAGATGAAGTTCTTTTGTGGCCAACAAGGTTTGGTGTCGAATCGACAAATCCGTGGGATCATGATGACTTTGGCAACGGCTCTGGAATAGCAAATCCTCTCGATCCATTTACTGGGCCAGATTCAATTGATCAAGATGATGATGCAGACAATAGATCAGATATAGATTTTGATCAAATTGAAGAAGATTTCGGATCTTCAGATTGGGATTCTAATAATAATGGAATATTGGATGCAGATGATAAAATTCCTAGTAGAATAACTCTAAATGCCCCTTCTATATTGTGGCTTGATGCTTTTAATCCTGCAATATTTTCGGGTCAAGTAAATTTATTGGCAGATAATGGTACCTTTGTTCCTACAGAAAATATACCTGTTCAGGTCCATATTGTATGGACAAGAAACGGCACTACAGCTTTAGAAACAGTAGATGTTTTAACAGGAAGCGATGGTAAATATTTAGTGGGCCAATTTTTGTTCCCTGAAGACATATCAGTAGGTTCTAATTCTACGTATTATGTTTATGCTGAGGTTACTGAAATGTTTATTCATGATAGTGCCGTTACTGAGCAAATTCCAGTTGAAGTGAGGGCCAATACTACCTCTGGATATAGCGCTGGAACACAATTCCGTTCAGATGAAATGCCTTTAAAAATAAGTCTCAAGACTCATTATTCTGCTGATTATGATCGTGGAATTTTTGATAATAGAATATCCAATGCCCCGTTCTCATTTACTGTTAGTGATAGTAAGAATTTATTTGGAAATGTTACACATCCTACTGAGTTTGATGGATATGGATATGGATATAGGGCTGGAAAAGATGGTTGGGCTAATTTAAGGTTCAACCAATCAAATGGTAATACAGGAACTTGGGAACAAGTCCAATATAATAGTGCGTTAGATAATGGAGAAGGTACTTTAGCTGGAGGTTGGGAAGAAATTTTATGGAATAATTTTACCAAAAATCATGATGTTATCAGGTCTCCTTATGTCGAAATTCCAACAAATGTGCCAACTGGAGATTATTTCTTTGTTGGTACCGTTAATCCTTCACTTGGATATGATTGGCCATGGCCTTATTTGGAATCCTCGGATACTGATAGTTTTACCATTCGTTCAATGAAGCGTATGTTTATAGAATCACAATTAATAACGCCTTCTAATAGGCCAGTATATTTTTATGATTCTACACAATTTACAGGCTCTTCCTTTGGAGCCTGGAGGGCATTATTCCATGCCCCATCATTATCTAGTTCAGGATTAGATTTTACAGATATCAGTGTAGGAAAATCATATCCAATACTTTGGGATGGTCAAGCAGCATCACTTGGAACAATAGCCGGAGGAGTCCTCTTAGATAGTAACAATCAGCCTTTCACATCTGTAAATTATCTTGAAAATAACCCACATGTTCCTGATGGTTATTATTGGTCTACTAGATTACAAAACGGGGCTTCTTTTGATGTACCTCCATGTGGTGCTGTAGATCCATCTGATCCAGCAAGTCAAATTAGATGTGAAATAGTGCCAGAGATGTTTACCGGTGAGGACTGGTACGTCGAAGGAACGGTATGGAATAGGACATTTGCCCCTTGGGCCAGTGATGCTCTGGCATTACAAGTTGATCATGATCGTAACCAAGTATTTGCTGGAAGTGGAGAAACTAGGAGAGTAGCAAGACCAAACATGGTGGATGGGGAAGCAAGATTTGAATTTAATGACACGTGGTATTCTCAATTCCCCGCTGGAACATTTGGAATTAAAACCAGCTTTACAAATTCAGATTATTATTTCACTGGAAATCAAACACAAGTTTTGGCTCCAGTAGGTAGTTTTGGTAATATTTCAGTAATAGGTACAACAGACTTTCAACTAACAGCAACACCACGTTTATATCGAGGGCAGAATGCTACTATTGAAGCACGTTTGATAGACAATGCGTTCCAACCAGTTCGTGAAGTTCCAGTTAACTATACTTGGTCTGCAGACGGTTCGAGTGATGTGGTTATTACTGATAATAATGGCGTCTTCAAAGTTAATTTGACTATAGATGAAGGGCACCAACTTGGAAACTTCACATTGGACTACACGTATTTAGGAGATTCAATCCGAGAGGGAAATTCTGCTGAAATAAATCTATGGGTGGTTTCAAGGACCTTCATAAATCTGCAGAGTACAACGCCAAATCTTCTTTCTAGTGGAGATATTTGGGAATTTACAGCACAAGTTACAGATGATAATAGGACGGCATTTGATAAAGATCTCGGTCAAGCATTATCCGGATGTGGTGATTTAGGTGGAGAAGTTTCTGTTATTCTAGAAGGAATAGATTTCGAAGATAGAGTTCATAGACAGATTGTAGAAAAATTATGTCCAAATGCTGGATCAATAAATCACAAAATTGTACTAAATCCACAATTATTGCGTGATGATCCATTTTCTTTCCTTCCAGATGGATTTGGTCCAGTGAATGTAATTCTTAGATTTGAAGAAAATTTACCACATGAAGGATGTGAGCCGATAGTTGCAGAGATGTTAACTGTATCAGGAGCATGGGATTCGTGCGTTTTAGTAACAAATAACGATCATTTTAGAAAAGTTATGCAATTTCAAGTAGACGGCTTTAGTTTAATTGGGAGAACTGCATTAGATGTCGATGATCAAATTGTTTATACTTCTGAAATAGACCCAAATACTGGAATTGCAGTTGAAAAGCCAATGATAGTAACTGGGCAATTGACAGATGAATTAGGTGGATTACTCGATAATAGGGCAATTCGAGTTACTTATGAGATGGATAATACAGATAAAGGAATTGTTTCATGTATTCCTGGAATCACCGATTCTACAGGTAATTTTTCTATCATTTGTCCAATTTCAGGCGTTCAAGCCGGACAAGCAAAGGTAAGGGTTGAATTTAATTCGTATGAAAATAATGATAGATATAGGTATGAAAATCAATCAGTAACTAGATTCTTCCCGGTATTTTCCAATTCATCCCTGAGTATCTCAGAAATAGGTCCTTTTAGATCTGATTTTACACAATATGAATTCTCTAATGGATCAAAATTTGACGTCTTGTACCTAAAAGAAGCATTCCATCTTGATGCTACATTAATTCAAACGAATGGGAATCCTATAGGTGGGAAATGTTTGAATATATATTTAGATCCACAAACAAATACTAGGCCTATGGCAACAATAGTCACAGAAGATGGTAGTGGAGAAGTTTCTTGGTACTCAGGAGACCCAGAGGACAACCCTAGCAGAAGAGGTGTTGAACCTAATGGAAACCAATTGGAAGGATTCCGTACAATTAGAGTTGCATATGAGCCAGATAAAGAAATTCCAGGGGGATGTAGGGCAGAATCTAATCCTGTAGTAAATAGCTCTTATGTTGATGTAGAAGTTTTAGTTCGTAGTAGAGTAGATATTTTGCTCAAAGAACATTGGTCTAATCCTCAAGGATATCAAGAAGGAGATGTGATATCGGGGGCGGTTGCAATTCTTAGGGATCGCTTAGATATTACAGTTGAAGGTGAGCAAGTTGTATTTACAATACAATATTGGAACGGTTCTGGTTGGGAAACCCATGATGTTGAGTATCTAATAACCAATGAACAAGGTGTTGCTAATTTCAGCTTTATATACACCGCTGAAGAAATACCAGGGGAGTTAGAAAAGACCGCAGAAGATGGAAAATGGAGAGTTTTAGTACAATTCCAGGAATCAGCTTTCTTTGAAGGAGAATATCTCAATAACACTCCTGTAATTGCCCTTGGAGGAGATATAAATGTTGGTAAACAAAGCTTCTTTACGTCTCAAATATTAATCATCAGTGCAATTTCTATATCTGTAGCTGCACTAGTTGGAGCAGTAATGTATCAGAATTATCGTGAAAGGCGTAAGATAGAAGTTATCCGAGGTATATTGACGGATTCCTTAATGGCTCTAAAAGCATCTAATAACTATATTGAAGCTATCTTTGACTGCTATAAGAATCTAATAAAATTCTTCAGGTCTAAAGGTGCTATGAAGAAAGTATTCGAAACAACCCGTGAATTTGAGGACGTTATTAGTAATATGCTAACAGGAGTAATACCTCCAGAAGAAATGAATGTATTTTTCTCAATATTTGAGGAAGCGAGGTATTCTGATCATGAAATAGGGTCAGATCAAAGAGATCGCGCTATACAAGTTTTACAACAAATGATTACTCGTATTACAAATGCCTTGGGAGAAAATATGTTAAATCGCAGCGCTGTTAATGAATCAGGATTATATGGTGCTGCAATAAAGGCTGGAGAGTTTATTGACTCGGATGGAAACGTCAGAGTTGCCGGTGCGGAAGATGAATCTGATAACAATGATTTTAGGATATAATGAACACGTTAATTGCACTCTTTTAAGTGGTATTTTACTTTATTTTCATTATTGGAACTCCCGTAGCATTGATAACACAACCTAAGGTGGCCGCGATACCCAACAAATGTCGAGGGAGTCATATGAGTAAAAATAACAGAAAGACCAATCAGTCCCTTATCACTTTAATCAGTGATTTGAAGGACCAGAGCAGGTCATCTGGCTCAGCACTGTGGCGAGACGTCGCTCTAAGGCTTGAAACAAGCCGAAGTAATTGGGCCCAACCAAACCTAAGTCGCTTATCGCGATATGCTAAGGACGAAGAAATGATTCTCGTTCCTGGTAAATTGCTAGGCAGTGGAGATATCTTTGGAAAGGCCAACGTCGCAGCTTTCAGTGTTAGTTCCAGTGCCCGCTCTAAGATAGAAGCCGCAGGGGGTCGTGTAATGACGATCCGCGAATTGATGAATGAAAACCCAAATGGAAAAGGAGTGAGAATACTTGGATGAATCAACAACCTTTGTTTATGATGCCAAGGACAAAGTCCTCGGACGTCTTGCAAGTAAGGTTGCAAAGCAACTACTATCCGCAAGAAAATCTGGTGCCCCAAACAAAGTAATTATAGTAAATGCTGAGGAAGCAATAGTTTCAGGCCCAAGAACTGCTATATTAGCAGATTATGATTTCAAATATAAATTAAATCATCCAAGAAAAGGACCTTTCTTTCCAAGAATGCCTGATCAAATACTAAAGCGTACAGTACGTGGTATGCTACCATACCAAAAAAATAGTAGTGGAAGAAATGCTCTTCGTGACCTTAGAGTTATGATTGGATTTCCAGCTAATCTTTCTGGAGATAAATTACCAGAAGGGCATGAATGGGGAGATACAACTCAATTAGACAGACCTCTCCCTTTGAAATATATCCGATTAGGTGAAATAAGTTCTTCGCTAGGAGTCGATGCGAGTAGATGGAACAGGGGTGACAATTAATGGCTGCAAAAAAATCACGCAAAATAGCAAATGTTACTACTAGTGGTAAGAGAAAAACATCTATCGCTAGAGCTGTAGTAAAGAAAGGACAGGGACGTGTTCGCGTTAACGGACAACCTCTGCATATTATGGAGCCAACTTTAGCTCGTAGAAAGGCATTAGAACCTGTTCAAATTGCTGATGCAATGGACCGCCTTTCAAAAGTTGATGTCGTAGTAGACGTTCATGGGGGAGGGCAAATGGGCCAAGTAGACGCAATCAGAACAGCCATTGCACGCGGTTTAGTAAAATGGAACGGCGGAGCAGAAGGCGATGATGAAGAACTCAGAGATGAATATATTCGTTTTGATCGTACATTACTTGTTAATGATCCACGAAGAAAGGAAGCCAAGCATCAAATGGGACGTGGTGCCCGTAAGAAATGGCAGAAGTCGTATAGATGAGGTGAAGAAGTATGTTAATTCCAGTTAGATGTTGGAGCTGTGGTAAAGTCATAGCCCAAGTATATGCAAAATATAAAGAAGCTTTAGATAATGAAGGAGATACTAGCAAAGTCTTGGATGATGCAGGTATTAGAAGATACTGTTGCCGAAGGATGTTTGTTGGACACATTGATTTAATTGATGAAGTAGCTCCTTTCAGTATTGCACGTGAAGAACTTTAATTTTCCGGCAATATTTTGAATACGAACTATTTCGTTATTAAAAAACCATATGGGGGCTTGTAGGTTAGCTTGGCCAATACTTCGCGGCTGGGGGTCGCGAGACCCAGGTTCAAATCCTGGCAGGCCCACCATTAATTTACTTCAATTTTAACAGGCTGATTCAAATTCATGAACCTAGTCTATTTTAGCATAGAAAGAGAGGATTGAAGGGCATCGCCCCTCCTCACTAATTATGGTTGAACAGAGTCCACTAGGCGGGCCCTCATCAGTTCGAATTATCGAATTAGTAGATCTCATATCATACCATTCAGACCTATACTACAATAAGGCAGAACCAGAGCTTTCTGATGCTGAATTTGATATTTTATGGAATGAATTGCAACAACTATCTCCAAATAATCCTCAGCTTCAAAGAGTGGGCTCAGATCCTCCTCCAGGATCTATAAAAGTTAATCACCTATTCCCAATGCTTAGTCTCGATAAAGCATCTAAACACGAAGAAGTAATTCATTATATTTCTCAAACTACTGCAAATGGCCGTAGGTTTGTTTGCCAACCTAAACTCGATGGTTCTGCTTTATCGTTGGAATACAGAAGAGGTAGACTTGTCCGAGCGGCAACTAGGGGGAGTGGAATACGAGGTGAAGACATTACTGCTAATGCACGTAGAATATCTAACGTTCCAGAATCAATAAATTGGACAGGAGATTGCCATATTCGAGGCGAAGTTGTCATGCCTTTGGAAATATTTCGAGAAAAATATTCAAAAATAGCTCCAAATCCAAGAAATTTGGCAGCAGGATCTTTGCGACAAAAAACTATTGAATCAGGAAAAGGGAAGCCTGAAGATCTAATTTTTTTAGCGTATAGTGCTGAATTTCCTAATAGAGAACATCGACATCCAGACAGTCCAAAACCTCCTAAATTCATATATGATTCTGAAATAATTAATTGGCTAATTAGTATCGGAATTGAAGTAGCAGGAAAACATTTAGCCCAAGGCTTGGATGATGAATCAACAGCCAGTGAAGTAATGTCTGCAATTAAATATTGGACAGATAAGAGGATTGAGGCAGATTGGGAAATAGATGGAATTGTCATTAAATTAGATAGATTAGACAAAAGAGAACTATTGGGAATGACCGCCCATCATCCAAGATGGGCGCTTGCATGGAAATTTCCTCCTGAAGAAGCAATAACTGTTCTAATGGACGTGGAGTGGCAAGTAGGAAGGACTGGTAACGTTACTCCTGTTTCAAGGGTCGCACCAGTAGTAGTTTCAGGAGTAACGGTAGAGAATACGACCTTACATAATCGAGGAGAGGTAATACGTCTTGGTATCAAAATAGGAGATAGAATACGTATTGTAAGGCGCGGGGACGTTATTCCAAAAATTATTGAAGTTTTAGGTCGTGCAACAACTTCAGATATATTAAATCGCAATCACGCAGATGGAACCCCATTTAATGAAAATCTACCAAACAGTATTAAAATTAAAATCCCGAGTTATTGCCCTCGTTGCGATAGTAAATTACTGGAAGATGGTGCATTTATTCGTTGTGGAAATCTCTCCTGCCCTTCAAGATTAGAACGTACAATCCTATATTGGTGTAGATATTTAGAAATGGATGGAATAGGTGAAAAGCTTGTAGAACAATTATGTTCCTCTAACCTAGTCTCCAACCTAGCAGATTTATATCGATTAAATATCTCAGATTTAATAACATTAGAACGAATGGCAACTAAATCAGCAAATAATGTAATTGAAGAGATCGAAAAAAGTAAATCTATGACTTTAGTACAATTTCTTTCTGCCCTTGGATTACCGCGAATTGGACCTGAGATAGCAGCATTAATAGCATCTAAAGTAAAATCTTTTGAAAAATTAATTAATTTAGTTAAAATTAAAGATGCAAATCCAATAAAGGATACTGACGGAAATATTCCAAAGTTGAATCATGCGTTAACTACATTAGTTTCAATAGATGGAATTGGAGAAATTGTTGCAAAATTAATTTTAGATGGATTAGCACTAAGAATGAATGTTGTCTTAGATTTAAAAGAGCATTTGAATATATCAGAAGAAGTAGAAACTTCAATATCTGGTAAATTAATTGGAAAGACGTTTTGTATAACTGGAACCTTGAGTAGACCAAGAAAGGAAATAGCACTTTCGATTAAATCTGAGGGAGGCAAAGTTCAGACATCAATATCAGGGAATTTAGATTACTTATTGGCAGGTGAATCTGCTGGTTCCAAATTAGATAAGGCAAATCGTTTAGGAGTTCAAATAATATCAGAAGAACAACTATCGTCACTAATTGGTTTAGAGATTCTGCAGACTCTACCCAATGAGGGGCAAACTACCCTTGGTGATTTCTAAAATATTAACCAAACATTGATTCGGGCCCATTATTATCATCTATTGATGAATTTAGATTTATTGCCATCATATCTCGTATTTGTTTCTCTATTCTTTTAGCTTCTTCAAGTAATGGCTCAGGATCAAGGTGAATGGCCGGTAATAAGCCATCTAGGCACTCAATTATTCTAGCTGCAGCCCTAGCATCAGGAAATGGCTGACCTTTCATTGGTCCACCATTAGATTCAGCAAGAATAGCAAGTGAATCTATGCCCCTACGCCTGCTTTCTCCAAGCATAACTCCCGTCATTCCACCAACTAAGCCGTGTTTAAGGAGGGGTAACCCAATGTCCTTTAACATTTTAATTGCAGAATCGGTAGATCCTATTCCAAGCATAGTAGTATCTATGTTATCATCATCTAATATTGTATGTCCTTCTGAATCACCTTTAGTAAACGAATCAATCATTATTGATATTCCCGATTTAGATTCCATTGTCCAATCAATCAGACTACGGGCGAGACTCATTTTTATTTGATTTTCAATCTTAACTTCAGATATAATTAATATTATTTTATCGCACTTATCTAATTTACAAATTGGTTCACCAGTATAAAATCTCAGAGGCGGAAGGGGTTTACCATCTTGCACTAAGCACATTGGAGGAAGTTTTGAATGATTCACACCCCCAACTAATCGCAACTCCAGTTTATCAATCAGGTAGTGAGCTACAATGCTACTTACAAATCCTACGGATGGAAAACAATTGACCACTAAAGCCCCTGCAGCATCAACATCATCATCAACTTCCACTACCGGCGCGTCTTTCATATTTCTTAATGAAACTAAATCACTGTTAACCGTTGCCTCCTCTGGTACCATATGCACGCAGTGGAAATCGATTGGGGACCGCCGGACGGGTATGAAATTCTAGAATATCAACTCTCGCCCTCTTCATGGAATAGATATGAAGAATGTCCTAGGAAATATTGGCTATCGAGACAAGGACTTCCAAGAAAAACAGGAATGCCAATAGTTATTGGAAATACAATTCACAATTCAGTTGAAGATATCTGTAACTTAGAGATTCTAAATAAAGGCGACGATGAAAAAAATTGGTTACCCAAACTAGCAAAAAAGACTTTAGATCATCATTGGAAATTACAAAAAGATATATTTTTTAATACTCCTAGGCATCCAAAATGGAAGCAAAATTCATACAATAAAGCATTTGAAGGGTTAAATAAGGCACTATACATGCTCCTGAGTCATGTCAAAATTGATGATGTTAAACTATCAAATGTCACATTAAGCATGTGGAAAAAAATCAAAATAAATATTTTAGCAAATGAAGGTACCATGAATTCTAGATGTGGTAAATTAATGGGTAGATTAGATTTATTATTGAGAGATTTTGATGATGAAGGCAATGAATCAGGGTGGATTGTTGTAGATTTGAAAACCGGTAAACCTCCGAAAGAAAAGTTAAGTGATACAATAAATAGGCAATTACTCTTCTACCGTGATCTCTTAAAATTAATTAATCCTGACCATCCACCAATGCGTGCAGAAGGCTGGTATACATCAAACCAAACAATACATGAGGCAATAGGCCCATCAGTAACAGATGCTGCATTAGCAACACATAGTTTGATTGAATTAACTAATACTCCGTTTCAGGCTACTCCTGAAGACTTTACTTGTGGATTTTGTGAATGGAAAGCATGGTGTCCTAGCTGGCTAATTGGCATTGAAGATGGTATTTTAAAAAAAGGTGGTAGATTTACTAATGAAGTTGTGACATTAGCAAACTTTGATCCAGAAGAAGGACTTGCCCTATTTAAAAAGATGATTCCTGATGGTCAAAACGGTAATTTAAAAGATTCTGGGGAAAAATTTGGTGCGTTTTTAACTAATCAACCATTACATCAACTAAGGACATTATGTTCCGAAGGTTATGAAGGAGCATTATTCATTGGAAGTGCGAGAATAGATGGAGAAACTAGACATCTTGGAGACTGGTCTGAGATATTGCCCTGGAATCCATTATTGGAATCAATCAGATAAAGATTCTACTAATTCATTCCACCATTCTTGAAATTCTTCCGGATAAGATTTCATTATTTTCCATAAAAGCAAAAGTGTTGCTCCAGCATCAGCATCGGCCGAATGTGCGTTTTCTAATGAAATATCATATTTTTCACATAATGCACCTAAACTTCTTTTACCATATTGACTTATTTTAAATTTCTTTGCAAGAATCCATGTATCGATGATGGCGTAAGGTTCAGGTGCCTCCATTCCACAACGTAAATATTCCATTTTTAAGAACGGCCAATCAAATCGTACAACATTATGTCCAACAAGTATTGAGCCATTAATAAGATTTGAAATTTCTTCAACATGCTCAAGAAATAATTTTGAATTTTTTACATCTTTATCAGATATTCCATGAATTCTTGTAGTTTCTATTGGTATTTTCATATTTGGTTTGACTAATGATTCAGCATTGATGTGCGTTCCATCTACATCACTTCCAATAAATGCATATTGAACTATACGATGCTTAGATGAATCAAAACCAGTTGTTTCCAAATCAAATCCTAAAACTCTAAATCCGCTTAACATGACTTATTCCTATTCTATGGAAAGTGGCTAAGTCCATGAACTCTCTTAACTCAATAAAATAATGCCAATGTCCCAACATGCATATGAGTATAGTGCGCACCACACGCAATCATGAAGATTGGCGGCCGCCCGATAGCGTTGATGATTACATCAATGTTAATCGCCACAGTATTCGCAGGATGTAGCGGTCTTGGAAATATTAATCCAAATGCTAAACTAACTTCTGATATGGATGAAATAAACGCTGGAGAAACAGTAAATTTCGATGCAAGAGAGTCAACAACTCCAAATCCAACAATAATCGAAGAATATAGGTGGGACTTTGATGATGGAAATAAAAAAACTACAAAACAAGGAGTTGTAAGTCATCAATATATTAATCCTGGGTATTATTCTATACAAGTAACCGTTGTTAATGATCAAGGAGGAATTGATACTGAATACACCTCACTTTTTGTAAATTCACCTCCAACTTTACTTTTTGAAGTATCTAATGTAATTAGAACTGGTTCTACTGTACTTCTAGATGCAAGTGAATCATTAGACCCAGAAGGAGGGGTTGTAAGTTTTGAATGGGATTTTGACATAACTGAAGATTCGAATAACGACGGAGATCCTTCTAATGATGCAGATGCAACGTCAGCCATTACTAATCAGTTGTTACTTACTGAATCAGGCAACCGTACAGGTAGAATTACAGTTATGGATGATAAAGGTGCTACTAACACCTCTACATGGACTGTAATGGTTATTTCTAGGACTTTTAGGATAATTTGGGAGCCCAAACATGTAGAATTTGAATGGAATGGCTATTTAGAACAGGGAAAATCATATGAGATAATAAAAAATCCATTTCCTGAATCTAGGATGATTAGTATGAATTCTACATTAATATTAGCAAGGGACCTTATTCCAATTATGTGGCCAGAAGATAATTTTACTCTTTCAATTAGGGTACCCACTTCTGGTTGGAGTACATTTTCATCTACAACGCACGATAATATAACTCAAAATGCATCCGCTACTATAATCAAGGATGAAATGAATACTTATCCTGAAACTGGATATACAATTTCAGCAGATTCTTCTGATGATCTTTTGTATTCACTACTAAATCAAGCAGGTCAAAGATTTGGACAAGGGGACTGGATTTGGACAATAACTGCTGATGATTGTCATCCAGACATACCAATAGATGACATAGATCCTGATCAAGGAAATGATTGGAAATTAGTAATTGATTTTTTGGTATTGGTACCAAGAATAAGTGAAATTGGAATATAATTATTCACTATTTTTAGTGCGAAGTGCTTTGAACTTGATGTTAATGCCAAGTACATGGTTAAGTCAATGCTGATAACCAAGACTTCTATCAGAGATCGCGTCATAATTGATGCTGAAGTACAAATGGATAATCCTAGTGACTACGACTTTTCTCCAAGGGCAGACATCGAAGGTAATATTCTACAACTTCGTAATGAAGGAGATATTGAGGCATCAACATCAGTACAATTAGATGATGAACAAATGATAGTTGTCGAGAGAGATAGATTAGTAGAATTGCGTGTAAAATTTTCTGTTCAAGGAATGCATGGGCAACTCACTCATAAGACAAAGATTACTAGAGATGGTCCAAATTCCAAAAAATTAGCCGAACCAAGATGGAAAACTGTATTGCCAATAGTTATGTGATATTGGATTTCCACAACCGTCGAGATTAAACAGAAGCCACTATTCGCTGAGATTATTGGACCCATAGTGTAGCCTGGATATCACAGGGGCTTGCGGAGCCTTTAACCCGTGTTCAAATCGCGGTGGGTCCGCCACTCAAATAGTTAATTAACTGATTGTTTTGCAGGTTTTTTCATAATTTTTTATACATTTACTCAATGTTTTGATATGGTTTTGCATTCAATCATAATTTAGGGTGTAAAGATATGAAGTCAGAAATAGGAGAGGATAATAGACAAAAAAGATCACTAAGCATAATAATTGCGTTAGCTGTAATTTCATTACTAGCAGGCGCATCAGTGAGTACGAGCGTGGATGAGTTAATGGAACCAAGATATGTGGAAGATAATCCATATGCTGGAGTGGTTGATGATGCTGTTGGAGATGCTACTTGGGATATGATTGATGAAGACAAAAAAGGCTTCAAAGGTATGTTGAAATCATTCTTATCAGATAAAATAGAAATTTCTGAGGAAGATAGAATGGAACATCTAGAAAAAAGAGTTGAGGCTAATGGTATGCTTGTTATAGCGTTACAATATTGTATTGATAACGAAGAATGCAATGCAGACTCAGAATCATTAACCATGATGAAAGACTCCATTGAAGTTAGAGCACCTTCAATGATGGAAAAGGTTGATGATGATAAAGAAGATTGGTATGATTGTAAAACCAGAGAACTTTGGACTGATGAAAAGCAAGAATGGTGTGATAATGTTTATTCTATGATGGAACATCGAAGAGAAGTAATGGACAAAGCCCATTTCGATTGGGACGATTTGAATCAAGACGAATTAACTAGCAAACTTCATTTGACAGAAAACGCAGCTATAGCCATATCATACTGTATTGCAAATAGTGATTGTGCTGGATTAGATATTTCACATGACGGCCGTCATTCATTCAATTCAATACTTACACAAATAGGTACAGAGATGGCACAACGTTACGGTGATTATCAAGAATGCTTCGAAGGTGAAGATTGTGAACGCGAAGATAAGAAAGAAAGGTCTGGGCCAAAAGGACTTATTGCAAAATTCAGCGAAAAATTTGATCGTGAGGGAAAAACCAAACCATTACCAGTACGTCATAATATGGATTTTCATAAATTTGAAGTAACACAGGAAATGTGCGAATCTCGCAGAGGAACATGGAATACAATTGAGGACAAATCATACTGTGAATGGCCAAAAATAGACTATCAAGAAGTTTGTTACGATGATGATGAGAAAGTAGTATGTGGAGATGATGATACTAATCAAGAAAGCTCAAATGAAGATTCTTTACAAGAGGAATGTGAAGCTAACGGCGGAACATGGTCCGAAGACCGCCAGGAATGTTATTAAGAGTTTAATATAAACTTGAATATTTCAAGGGGGCTGTTTACACAGAGTCACCCAACCCTTGAATTATAATTGGTTGTCGTGTTAATATGAGTGAAGATGAAATAGACAATTCTTCAGACTCAATGAATCAGATAGCCAAGCTTACTTTGGGGATGGCAACTTTTATGCTATTTCTACTGATTTTAGTTCCATTTACAGTTTCTTCGGCTTCCTTTGATGATATTTTTCCTTATTTGATATACTCATTATTTTTGACAAGTATAGGAATTCTTATCGGAATTTCAATGTCCTGGTTATTAAATAATAATGAGAAATTAAATAAAGAAGTAACTAATGTTATTATTACAAAAAAATTACCCATATTGTCTTCAGCAGAAAAAACTGTAGTTAACATTTTACAATCTAATGAAAATAAGATGTGGCAAGCCGAATTAGTACGTCAGGGCGCATTTACAAATTCAAAGGCAAGTAGGTTACTTTCAAGTATGGAAAATAGGGGATTAGTTAGACGCGTGCGTGACGGGATGGGAAAAAGAGTTGAATTAACAATAATGGAGGATAATGCATGAATAATCGATTAAATCAAAATTTTTTTGCTATCGCTGGCTTCTTGATGATTATTATCATGTCATTAATTACTCAAATAATACTAAATTTGGAAACTAACTCTGGATTGATTAAAGATGAGGGAATTTTTACAATTCCATTATTATTTTTAATATTATTTTTAATCTTAATTCTTATAATTATATATCAATTAGGCCCTTTTAAGGATAATAAAATAGAATTAAAACGTGAAGATATAAGTATAACTTTATTAATAATTTCAATGTTTATATTTGGTTACATTATTGGACCATCATTATCTATCCGCAATATTTTACCAAATTATAAAATCACCGGCTTAATAATTATATTAGTACCAATATTAATGATGTCATTAATGTTATCAACTTTCCAAAAAAGTACTAAAATTGAAGTTGTTAATGATTGCGAAGAGTAATTATTATTCAATTATTTAAAAATAAATTAAGAAAAAACAATATAGTGCCCTTTTCTTTCATTAGAATAGTCTTTTGATCTTAAAATATTACCTTCTAAAGAACTTTCTGCAATATCTCGCATTGCTCGACTTATCCAATCAATATTCTCAAAATCTGACTGTTCAAACCACCCATAATCAGATATTTCATCTGGATCAATTTTAATCTCTTCATCCTGAATCGTTACAGAATATGCTAAAAATATTCCTGGAATATTTCTATTGATGCGTTCTCTTATGGCTATTAGCCCAACAACATCTCCATCAATTCCACATTCTTCTTTTAATTCTCTAATTACTGCCTTTGTAGGGGCTTCTCCTTGGTCAACAGCACCTTTTGGCATGCCCCAAAGTCCTTCACTAGATCCTCGAGACTCTTTTACGAGTAATATTTTATTTTCATTTACGACGCAGGCTGCGACACCTAAATCAGTATCAACGGACCTCATGCGTACAAGAAAGAATGGTTACTTATGAATCATTTTCTTACCGTTTTCAGTCAATACCTATTTGTGATGGGCTTTACCATGAACTAGGAAGTATTCATGGCAGGAGGAAAATATGGCGATAGCAGTGCCAAAGATCTCTCAGATTGGGGGAGGCCAATAGCTAGATTTTTTGCTAAAAAATTAGAACACACACCTATCACGGTAATTCAGGTAACTAATTTTCACCTCTTACTTTCTATTTTATGTGCATGGCTAATTATTGAAAATAATATTATTTTAGCTTGTTTTTTATTGGTCATAAAGGGAGTTATAGATGCAATTGATGGTGAATTAGCCAGAATACGTAAGAAACCATCCCATGTTGGTAGGTACTGGGATACTGTTGCAGATACAATCGGACTTATATTGGTAATGATTGCATTTGGAGAAGCATTAGTTTGGGATATTAGGTTGTCAATTGGAATAATATTGGCCATTTTATTTCAATATTCATTATTTAATCACTTTTCAGTAAGGATGAGATTATTGGGTTCAGGAGATACTACTAGTAGAATTGATGAAAGGATACGTCCAAATGCTCACCCTTGGGAGAAACAAAGAAATGTAGATATATTTCATTTAATTTATTTATTATTTTTTAGTTGGCAAGATAGAATTATTTCAATCCTTACAGGCAAGGGTTCAGAGAAATTAGTATGGGAACTAACTTTATCCTCTCTTCTTGGCTATGGAGCCCAATCGCTAATAATTTTAATCCTATCTATTTCAAACAATATGCAGTATCTCCCTAACTTAGTTTTACAATTAAATATTTTTATAATGCTGATTATCATAATTAAAAGTAGACTTTGAAAGAGAATACTAAGTATGGTGACATATTGGACATACTATGGAAACAGGACTAAAGAATAGTGTAGTTTTAGTGACGGGAGGGGCAGGGGGCATTGGCCAATCCATATGTAAAAAATTTGCTTTAGAAGGAGCTATAGTAATAATTCACTATTATGAATCCTCTGAAAAGGCAATTGCTCTAGCCAAAGAAATTGATGGCTTTGCTGTACAATCCGATCTTCGCGATTCAGATTCAACTATGTTAATGATAGATAAAATAATTGCAAAGTATGGAAAACTAGATATTTGCATAGCTAATGCAGGGTATTATCCTAGTGAACCTAAGCCATTGTGGCAAATAAGTCCCGAAAGATGGAATTCCACCATAACTTCCAATCTTAATATAGCGTATAATACGGCAAGAGCATTTCTTTTGCATGCCGAACAAAAAA
>JBKEHQ010000010.1:0-28094 GCA_046710875.1 Candidatus Thalassarchaeaceae archaeon | reverse complement strand
TTATCTAATAGAAAATGATTGATTTAGGCGACTAGCATTCCTTGGACAAGGTGGCGAACCAGTAGGCTAATCTTCTAATTACTGCCATATCATTGCATTAGCGCCCCATGCAAGGCCCCCTCCAAATGCAACAGTAACTACCAAATCTCCAGATTTTATTTTTCCTTCAGAAACTGCTTCGGATAATGCAATCGGAACGCTTGCACCTGCAGTATTACCATATTTTTGTAAATTAATAAAAGTTTTTTCCATTGGTAGATTTAATTTTTTCATTCCTTCTTTTATTATGTTAAGATTGGCCTGATGCGGTATTATCATATCTACTTCGGATAAATCTCTATTCACTCTTTTGAGTACATTAATCACTGCTTCCGGCATTGCATCTATTGCAAAATCCCAAACTGCCCTTCCATTCATTTGAAAATATTGTTCACCTTCTACAAAACTATCTGATGATAATGATTTACGTACTCCACCTGCCGGAATTTCTATTACATTCGCACCACTTCCATCTGATTTAATCCAGGTTCCAAGCATTCCCTTTCCCTCTTCTACCTTTTGCAAGACTGCAGCCCCTGCCCCATCTCCAAATAATACACAAGTAGATCTATCCTTCCAGTTGACAATTCTACTATATGTCTCAGCACCGATTACAAGTATATTTTCATAATTATTATCTGCTGTAAATTTTGTTCCAATTTCTAGGGCATGAATCCATCCCGCACAAACAGCATTTATGTCAAAAGCACTGGCATTGATACAACCCAATTTATTCTGCGTAATTCCCGCTGTAGAAGAAAGTGGAACATCGGGGCTGCTGGTAGCAAGAATTATCATATCTATATCTTCAGGTTTTATTTTAGCCATCTTCATTGCTTTTATAGCAGCAAATACTGCTAAATCACTAGTGCAAACATCGGGTTCAGAAATTCTTCTTTCAATTATTCCAGTTTTCTCTACTATCCATTTATTGCTTGTATCGACTATATTTTCCCAATCTTTATTTGTCATAATCTTTGGCGGGACATAGGATCCAATTCCGACAATTCCAACTCCAACCATCAACATCATTACGTTCAGAAATCCAATAGAATTTCAGACTTACTAATTATTTATCCTTTATACAGACATTCATGACCTCTGAGAAAAAATTCAAACTCCATTTACCACCTTCTCTTCCAACGCCACTATCCTTGACTCCTCCAAAAGGAACTCTCAAATCTCTGTGAAGCCACGTATTTACCCAAATCATTCCTGTGTGTATCGATTCTGCAATTCTTCTACCCTTGACTAAATCTTCTGTCCAAATACTACCAGCTAGGCCGTACCTTGTATTATTTACCATTTTCAATAATTTATCTTCATTCGTGAATTTATGTAGAGTCACTAATGGCCCAAATATTTCCTCAGTTGAACACCTAGAATCATGGCTCAAACCTTCAACAACAACGGGTGCCATCCAATTTCCTTGTAGGAATTCAGTAGGCAAACAAGGGTCCCCGCCAGTAAGTAATACTCCTCCTTCTTTAATGGCTAAATCAGAATAATATTGTACTTTTTCTAAATGTTCCTTTGAAATTAATGCACCTAAATTCGTATTTCCATCCAACGGGTCTCCTATTTTCATGGATTCAACTTCTTCTACTAATTTTTGTTTAAAAATATCATATATGCCTTCTTCAACAAATATTCTTGAACCGCATAGACAAACTTGTCCTTGATTCAAAAAACCTGATCTCACAACTCCAGGAACTGTCTTATCTAAATCACAATCTGAAAAAACTATTGTTGAGTTTTTCCCTCCTAATTCGAGACTCAGTTTTTTGAAAGCAGGCGCTGCAGAGGCAGCCACTTTAGATCCGGTGACGGTACCTCCTGTGAATGATACAAAATCAATATCATCATTTTCAACTAGAGGTGCTCCGGTTTCTATTCCGTTTCCATGGACTAAATTTACTACGCCTTCAGGTAATCCAATTTCATTTATTGCACGCATCAGTAAGTCCGCAGTCATAGGTGTCAATTCACTTGGTTTACATACTACAGTATTTCCCATTCCTATTGCTGGGGCCACTTTCCAAGATAGTAGATATAGTGGTAAATTCCAAGGAGTAATTAATGCTCCAACCCCAACTGGTTTGTGGATTACATAATTCATAGCATCGGACATTTCGAATGTTTCAACATCCAACTCTCTTATTATTTTAGCAAAGAATCTGAAATTAGAAATAGATCTGGTTGCATCAACAGCCCTTGATAATGAAATCGGTTTACCCGTATCTCTACTCTCTAATTCTGCAATTTCTTCACTCCATTCTTCTAGTTTATCTGCAATTTTATCTAGCCAAATAGATCTTTCAACGTGTGATAAATTCCCCCAATCTTTTTGAGCATCCTTAGCAGATTTTATCGCCTTTTGGACATCTTCTGAGTTTGATATAGGTATTCTACAAATTGTTTTCCCTGTTGCTGGTTCTAGGTTAGTAATCCATTCACTACCAGTTTGATTACAAAAATTTCCACCAATATAATTCTTCAGATCCATCAAATCACCCTAAATATCTATACCTTCATTTTTAAATGGGTCAGATTTAGTAGTTTTAGCTGAATATTCTTTCCAATCTAAGGAAAAACTATCTTGATTAGGATCCCATTCATCCCATGTTACAACTTCTTCTAATTTATCTAGATACTTCGGAGGGACAATTCCCGGAACAATGAATGCCTTTTGCCTATGCAATGGATAAGGATTTCTGAGTTCTATCCCCAATACTCCTAACACTGCTCTAGTTACATACCAAGTAGCCTGAGAGTTCCATCCATGCGCAATTTTTATTACTATGCCCAATCCTTTTGGCCAATCTGGATGTATTACTGATAGCCCTAATAATCCATCAGCACCCTCTTTAGCAATCAAAGTACCCTTTCCAGCTTTAATGCACGTAGAATCTAATCTATTAAATCCGCCAATTAAATCAGGATGACGATTCATAGATTCCCAAATCCAATCATCATCTTTTTCTACTGCTAGTCCTGCAAACATTACTGCTAATTCATCAACAGTGTTGGATACTGTAGGTAATCCGCAACCATCTTTTGCGACTCTTACTGGTTCCCAATTCGGATCATTCATCATCCTTCTAAGAACATCTAGAAATTTAGGAAACCATGTAGCACTTGGTAATGTATAGCCGGCTCTACTCATACCCATTCTACGCATACCTCGAAGCATAGCTGCATGTTCACCTGAACAAGTATGAAACCATCTACGGGGGCGTCTTACTTGCCTTCCAAACTGTATTAATGGTACATCTAAAGGACATTGCATTAATCCCCATTCAGATTCAGTAAGTAATGATTGAGCGGCAGATACGTGCTCTGTATCTCCATTATGAGAAGAGCAACTAATTGCTTTTTGTTCCCATGTCAAATTTTCTTTATCTAATGCCTCAGCAAATGTTTTCATCATTAAAGGCTTCATCATAGAACGGCCATAAACTAAGACATTACCTCCAAATGAATGAATTATTTCATTACCATGGGCCCATGCTATAGCGCCATGAATAGTATTCTCGGATATATCCATTCTACGAAAATCAACCAAAGGCTCCCATTCGACATCTCTTCCTGTGGCTATGCCTGCAAATTTTTCTCCAAGTGGTGTTGTTGGATACACGGCAGAACCCGGTCTACCTGGTGAAACACTCGAAGGATGATTATTTATTTCTTCAGTCATCTATATATTCTCCATTTAATTTTGGTACTACTTTATTCATAAAAGCAGTCATATTTCTCTTTACTCGCTCATTATCGTGATTGAAAAAGTCAAACCAACACATCAATCTATCATCAGGATTAAATCTATTTTTTATCTGTTCAATTACTTCATCTACATTTCCAATTACTGCATTATCAGTTGCCTTTTCCAATTTATTAGGGTCAATTGTACCTTCTAAAGCATTCCAATATATAGAAAGAGCATTTTTAGCCTCCTGTGTCGCTGCCAAACTTCTTTCTTTGGAACTTAAGCCATTTTCATCATTTACGAATACCATAATAGTTCTAGGCATCATGCTTCTCTGCCATTCTCCTCCATCTTTGTGATAGTGCTTCCTGAAACGTTCATGCGTTTCTTCTATTATGTGTGGAGGAGTTATGCTAAGGTTGAATACTTGGACTGGCATCCATTTATTTGCTTCAACCTGTAAATTTTTATCATGACTTCCTATTGTGATACTCAATAAATCGCGCCTCCAATTTTGAGGTATTGTTTTTATTTTTTCGAATTTATATCTGTTTTCTATTTTAACCTCATTTGGAAGGGTGGTAAGGCACCTAGATTCCTTTGCTTTTTTTTGTACTTCTTCCCAGTCTTCGTTAGTGTAGAAATTTTCCCTTGTTAAGATTGTTTTTCTTATATCATTACTGGAAATTGTTTCCCCATTTAATAACCTTAGAAATATTTCACTCGCTTCAGCAAATATTTGCCCTCTGAGTGCAGGCCAAGCCTGTTCTTCAACAGGATCCCTAGGAATAATCCCATAAGGCCTAGCCATAAATTCAAAACGACCTGCGGAATAACCTATGTGCAGGCGCCTCTTTTCATTTTTATTCATCCCATGCAGAGTTAAGAACGAACCTATTCTTTCAGCATGAGATATTGGTCCACCGCTTGCCAATATACTCATGACAGCACTTCCAACTTCCATATTTTTAGTGATTGCAAACATCTTGTGGGCAACTTGGACAAAGTCTGTACATAATCCAACTTCTCCTGGATAATGGGGCACAACTGGTTTATTATTTGTTTTTTGAACTTCAGTAGATAAGTGGGCCTGGGCTACCCAACCTACTCCAAAGCCTAAATCATCAGCAATTTTTACTTGGTCAAAAAAGTTTGTGAACATTTGACTTTCAGATGGAGTGTGACCCGAGGAATCTGGCGTCTGCGAAATTGAAAAAAATATGTCAAATTCCATAATTTCGCCTCAAATTGACCTCATTCTTCCGCCATCTACTGGTAGACTTATTCCTCTTATTGATCCGCTACTTGGCAAACTCAGCCATGTTACAGCAGTAGCAGTTTCCAAAGGATCAATTAATCTCTTAATTGGCACGCCATTCATCCAAGATTCCTTTACGTCTTCTACAGATTTACCAGTGCGTTCTGATATAGATTCAGAAAGTGAACCAAGTCTATCTGTATCAGTAAATCCAGGTAATATATTGTTGATAGTTATGCAAGGTGGCAACTCCCGGCTTAATGATTTAGACCATGACCCCATTGCTCCACGTAAAGTATTAGAAAGTCCAATATTATCAATAGGCTCTCTTACTGATGTTGAAATAATATTAATTATTCTGCCCATTTTACTTCTTTCCATCCCAGGCACTAGGAGCTTAGTAATGATGTGAGATGCGTACAGATGACGTCTAATTGGACCATCAAAGTCTTCAATATTATTATCTAACAAAGGACCGCCTGGTGGCCCTCCAGAGTTATTAACAAGTATTTGTATATCTCCAAAATCTTCAATTAATTTTGTAATATTATTTTCAATCGTATCAATATCTTCTAGATCCATTACTAAAAACTTATGATTTTCACCATCTAAATTACTAATTAGATCCTTCAAATCATTTTCATTTCTAGCACACGCGATTATAGTCGCTCCAGCCCGAGCTAGCATCTTTGCACTTGATCTGCCAATTCCCTTTGATGCACCACAAATTAATGCAGTATAGCCCTTTAAAATATCTTGTGCAAATGGAAATTCATCCTTTAGTATATTATTCATTTTAATCCTCCTTAGTCGATGTAATGAGCATATGTTTCTTCACTTAACTTCTCTTTAACGATATCCAATATCTCTTCTGATGCATTTCTAAATGTCGGAAACTCACTTTCACCCTGTGGTCTTTTTAATTCATCCCATCTATTTTCGTCGTATGCAATTAATGCTTCTTTCATCAAAATACCTGCCAAAACTAATGTCTCAAAACATAAATCTTCGTATGTCATCCCTCTTTTCACTTTTACTTCTCTCCTCATTAAAAGGGTCCCTGTATCAATTCCATTATCGCAAAAATGTGTTGATGATCCGATTGGAATATCGTGATATACGGACCAAGCCGGAGAGGAAGATCCTCTGCATTCAGGTAATAATCCTGGATGGGAATTAATTACTCCATCTTTAGGATGATCAAGAATATCGCCTCTAATTATTCTAGTTCCGCCAAATACTATCAAATCTAAATCTAAATCTTCAATGAATGGCATTACTTCTTTTGAGTTATGAATTGGAACTGAAACTACCCTTATCTCATTCTTAATTGCTTGTTCTTCTATGGTCGGAGATATTGGATTTCCCACAATTCTAGTTAGAAACTTTTCCCTTTCTTCATCAGCAATAATTGAATCTTCTTGAACAATTATTTCGGGTATAAAACCTTCAGAAAGTATTTGTTTTAACATTTCTCTACCATATGGATGTTCTTTTAGAAGCAAGTAAGCAAATCTCGGCTTAGCCATAATAACATATCTCGGAGGAGGTTAAGATACCCCTTCTTTTCGGTTCAATGTTCAATTAAAAGTTAAGGCGTAACGCGACTTCTATCTCTGGGAAATAAGACAACTTCCCTTACATTTCCAGCACCTGTTAATACCATTAATAATCTTGCAACTCCTAATCCCCAGCCCGCATGAGGAGGTGCCCCAAATCGAAAACCATCAGTATAAAAATTAAAATCATCAGGATTCAAATCCATATTCCTTAGATTTTGTTCCAGAATTTCTACTCTGTGCTCCCTTTGTCCACCTGATGTCATCTCATCTCTTCCATAATTAAGATCAAAACCCCTACTTAATTGACCTCCAGATGCACTTTTCTCATTTTCTTTGTGGTGTATGTAGAAAGGCTTCATTGCCATTGGCCACCTTGGTATGAAATGAAATCCAGGGTACTTTGCAGCTATGATGTCACAGTGGTGACTTTCTATGTCATCTCCCCACTCAATCTCGGCCCCTCCGGATTTAACAATTTCAATTGCGTCGCAATACGGTATACGTGGGAAAGGTATGCTTGGAATTTCAACTTTTATGCTATCATTACCTTGACTATTTCTATAAGTATTTATTGAATCTATTAAGTTTTGATCATTTTGAGCTACACATGTCCAAATATGATTAATCATTCTTTCTTGTACTCCCATTACATCTTCATCATTCATCCAAGCCCCTTCGATATCAAAAGAAATAAATTCATTTAAATGTCGATATGTATCATGTTTTTCAGCTCTAAATGCAGGGCCAATCTCAAAAACTCGTTCCAATCCTCCCAATACTGCAAGTTGTTTGTATAATTGAGGAGATTGACTAAGAAAAGCAGGAGTATCAAAATACATCATAGGAAATAGATTAGTACCTCCTTCAGATGCGCTTGCAATTATTTTAGGACTATTCATTTCCATAAATCCTTCTTTGATTAAGTGTTCTCTTCCATATTGTAGTACCTTACTTCGTAATTGAAACATTGCATTTACATGAGTTCTCCTCAAATCTAAGTGCCTATTATCTAATCTTACATCTAATCCTACATTAACGTCATCTATGACTCCGACAGGTAGTGGGGTTTCAGAACTTGCTAGGATTTCTCCAGACGTCACATTTATTTCGTACTCAGGAGATGGCAACGCCTCTCCTTCCTTGACCTTAGGGGGTCGCTTTTGTGCAACAAAACCTGTCACCTTTATTGTAGATTCACGTGTTGAGGATTGCATTGAATCGAATATATCTGATCTCATATTATCCTTTTTTAGAAATGCCTGAATTTTTCCAGTACCATCTCTTAACATCAAAAAACAAATCGCACCTCTGCCTCGGACAGCCTCTGCATATCCTGCTATTGTAACTTCCTTTCCAATATTTTTAGCACCATTACTTACTACTTGGCCAATGGTATGTGTTCTGTAAGCCGTTGGTTCCCAATCGCTACTGTCTCGCATATTATGCGGAGTCATGGCATAGTTATGAAAGATATTGATTGAATTACTATTTAATAAGAGAATATTTTGATATATTTACTGATTATTCTTCTTCATCTGAGGCTACCTTAGCAGCTATTACAAGGAATGCAGTATGCCCTATGGGAGTATTTCCAGGCCTCACTCCTCCTTTGCTTGCCTTGACCCATTTTCTTTCTATCATTTCACCAGCCCATTCAACATTCATATCATTATTTTCGATAGAATCCCAAGCTTTCTCAAGTTGAATAGTCGTAGGGCAATAGCATGCTATTCGCCCTCCATACCTTAGTAACTTTCCAATTTCAGGAACTATTTCCCATGGCTGAGCAACATCAATAATTATTGCATCAAAAGAATCACAGATTTCTTTTATAGAATCATTAACATTTTGAAATTCACCATCAATTAAATGCCATTTCGGAAATTCAGGTAAAATATGCTTCAATCTATCCATATTCTGTTTCCCGACTATTGCATGCTCAGGTCTCGCCTCAACAGAAATCAAGGTTCCAGCGGATCCCATTACACTTGCTAGATTCATTGCTAATCCTGCAGATCCATGCCCTCCCTCCAAAACCTTGGATCCAACACATATTCCTAACCAAGAGATAAGGAAACCAGAATCTTTCACCCCAATGACCTGGGCTCTTCTTGCCATATTTCGTCTAGCCTCAGGTAATGCCGCTTTGACTATTGTGAGGGACTTGTGGCCAACAGTAATCCTATCTCCTATTTTATACCCCTCAAGTAATTCCGTGACATCAAACCTACCAAGCCCCTTGACCTTAACTTCGCCAGGTATTTTGTGAAGTAAGTATGCCCTCCCATCATCTTCTCTAAGTGCCACCCAATCACTTTCTGATTCTACTTCCATAACTATCCGAAAACGCTTTGCCATTCAATCCCTTCGTAGATAATTATAGTTAATTATATTGATTTATACATTGTTTTTAATAATTATTACATATATAGTTATATCACAAAACCTTCCCCAAACTTTTATGGGATATACTTATCATACTGTATTTAATCCTGCATTTTATATTTCATTTATCTTAATATTAATGCCATTTTCAGGAATTTTAGTCATTGAAGATGAATTCACAGAGCCAGAAGAACTCTCTCAAATAAACTTTCCACTTTATGCAGCAAGCCCCGGCCACGCAGTGTTTGGAGAATATGTAGGGGCCCATTGGTGCGGCCCATGTATGGGTAGTGCCTCTCCGTCTTTAGATAATCTAAAAACATCAAATCCTGAAGATTTTACATTTGTTTCTTTCTTTGAATCCAACTCAGGTTGGCCATCTACTTCTCCAATTGCACGTGCAGATCATATAATGGATTCTTCTACTGGATATCCAACTTTTGCTTTTGCTGACCAACAGTCAGGGCAATGCTACAAAGTAGGTGCAAGTGGTACGAATTATTATGATACTACATTTTCTAATGGAGGGTGCATGGATTCTAACTCAAATGATTTTAGTTTAGAACTATTAACCAGTCTAGATACTTCTACAGAACAAGTATCTGTTTCGCTTAATGTAAGTTATTTAGGTGCATTATCTTCAATATCTGTTTACGTTTATGGGGCAATAACTGAGAAAATAGGTGCAGACGCATATGATAATGGCGTCAGGCCTCATCATAACTGGAGAGAATGGCTATTAAATGATGATCAAGATGGATTTACTGAAATCTCTTTGTCTCCAAATAATTATGAAATTCTAACTTGGGAAGTTTCCTTGGATGTAGTTAGATCGGCAGGCGGAAATTCTCAGATAGAAAATTTCTGGCCAGTTTTCGCTATTATGGACGGTCCTCATTCATCCTTCAATTCATTCATAACAGCAGTAGATTTAGATATGGGTCCGTTAATTGATCTAGGAATATCGCAAGTATCTATTGTTAACCAGGAAGGCATAAGTGGGTTTCAATCTGGAGATATTTTAGATATTTCTGCAGAAATATTGAATTATGGTGTAGATTCTTATTCTCAGGGAGGATTAATATCTATTTACTTACTTGACGGTTCAGAGGAAATTAATTTAGGTAGTGTAAATATTGAAGACTTAAGTATCGGAGGAACTCAGGAATATGATTTACAATTCGATTCTTCAGATATCTCCTTATCTGCTTCAGGATCTTCTGTATTTAGGGCTATAATATCTGATATGGAAGGTGATCGTGTAGCATCTAACAATTACGCAGATTATTCTATTTTTCATGATATGCCTCCAATTGCTATTAGGCCAACTTCGTTAGGTTCTTCAATTGTGGAAAGGGGAGATAATATTCTATTCGAATCATCTGCCTTATCCAACGATTTAGTTGATGATATGTCTACTATGCAACCAATTCTTCAACATTCAGAATCATCTATTTTTGATTGGAGTGAAGATTGGGTAACTGATATTTACGTAATTGGAGAAGGGCAAAATTCTCGTTATGTCCATAATTTAAAATCAGATGTGAGGGCAAATACGGGTAGTTATGATATCCGAATATCCTGGCAAGATACTTCTGGCCAACTTAGTGAATGGCTAATAGTTGAGGATATTTTCGAATTAACAAACTCACTTCCAAAGGTATTGGCAAATGATGATGAGGAATTTGCTGGAATACCTACTGTAAAAGTTGATATTATTGAAGAGATATCTATTATTGGATTAATAGGTGATGCTGAAACAGATTTGTCAGGATTGACAGTCAGCAGTACGGATAGTGAATTTATTTCTTGGGATCCAAATACTCTCAAAATAAGTGTCAAATTTCATAGAGTCATGACCGATAATGGCAATCCTGTCCCCCAAGGAATTTTTGTTTCAATCGATGATGGTGAAGATACAAATAATGGTATGTTAATGTTCAATGTTATAGAAAATGGAGCGCCAAAATGGGCCCCTATTTCCACTAATGCAATTAATGAGGGAGGCTCAACTAGTTTTAGTCTAACTCAATATCTCTCCGATACCGATAATCAAGGCAATTATGTCTCATCATCTGATCTTGATATTTCAATCGTTTCGATATCTAATGAATCTCTTGTCGAAGCATCGATATCTGGTCAGTCAATAACAGTAAGTACTATTGATTTAGATTCATTTGGCATTACAAATGTTACTATTAGGGCGAATGATGGAGAACAATATTCGGACACCATCATTTCCTTTCATGTAGTTAATATTAATGATCCACCATCAATTAATTTATCAAAGTTTAATAATTTAGAAATAAAAATAAATGAAATAACTACCATTAATGTCCTTGATAGCTTATCAGATATTGATGATCCAGTCAAAGAAATATGGGCTTCTATTTCTAAAAATTCTGAAGGATCACTTAATCTAAATCCTACATCTGGGGAATTGAGCCTTTTATGGGGTGAAATTGGAGAAAAAATAATAGAAATTACAGTAACTGACAGGCATGGTGCGAGCTCTGCTTCCTCATTTACGATCGATGTATTATCAAATAAAATAATCACATGGGAAGGTGATGGAGATATGGCTGATTTGTCTGTATCTTATGATACGATTGGCTATAAAGAAAATCCTGTATTTCAAATAAATAATATTGGTAATTTACAATTATCACAAATTAAAATTACTTGGACAATTTGCAATAGTATAACTGGAATTTGTCATTCACATGGTATTGTTAATTCCTTTGGGTCATTCACTACTATGCCACAAAATGGCGGCGGCTTAGTTAATGGAGATTACATAACACTGGAAGTAGCAGCGATAGATTCAGAAGGGTGGTTAAGAGAGTCTTCTGAAATATTAAAAATATTCGCTCAACAACCAGATTCTGATCGCGATGGAATACAAGATTCAGATGACGAATTCCCAAATGATCCTTCTGAATCAAAAGATTCTGATGGCGATGGCGTAGGAGATAATTTTGATGAATTTCCTTTTGACTCATCTGAATGGGAAGATATGGATGGTAATGGCATCGGAGATAATATTCAGTATGCTAACGGACAATCTTTACCCGGATTTTCAATCTCCGTCGTTATTATTTCTATTATTTGTGCTTCTATAGTAGTAAGAAGAAAATTATAAATTTCCGAAAGAGATAATTTATTATTACTTTATTTTATGGTTCCATAGTTGCTGATTATATTTACACAACTTCAAGAAGGTACTACGTATACGGTAAGATAAGAGGGGCGTTTATGGTTGAAGAAAATGAAACCTCAGATAATTTAGATTCCGTACCTGATCCACTAGATTCATGGTCCGACGGTGCAGCATTCGGTGCAGCTGAAGATAAGGATGAAATATGCGACATTCCAGTTGAAGAATGGATTAAAGATATAAAAATGGAATCGACGCAAGATGTTCCAATACCTACAAAGTTAGTCGATAGAGTAATTGGCCAGGAAGCAGCATCAATTGTGATTCGGAAGGCTGCAGAACAACGTAGGCACGTAATTATGGTTGGTGAACCGGGAACTGGAAAATCCATGCTGGCTAGATCAATGACAGAATTTCTACCCAAAGAACAGTTAGAAGATATTTTAGTTTACAGGAATGTAGATGATGAAAATGAACCAAAAGTTCGAACAGTCCCTGCAGGCAGGGGCTCGACAATATTGTCAGAAAGAAAAGCACATATAAAAATCCAAAGAGAAAAAACAAACCGTACTTTACTATTCATTGTACTCGTTGTTGGCGCTGCACTTTTGTTAGCCACAATAAGTACGGGCGAAGTTATAACATTCATTTTTGGATCTTTTTTATTAATATTTGGTTATTTTTTCCTTAGAACTAGACTGACTTCTGGAGATGAATCTAACATACCGAAGTTATTAATAAAACATGATTTAAGTGAATCTCCTCCATTTATCGATGCTACTGGAACATTGGCCGGAGCTTTGTTGGGTGATGTTAGGCATGATCCATTTCAATCTGGGGCTGATTTAGCTACTCCTGCTCACGAAAGAGTTGAACCAGGTGCCGTTCATAGGGCCAATAAAGGTGTTTTATACATCGATGAAATTCGAATGTTGAGGATGGAAGAACAACAAGCTCTATTGGTGGCAATGCAGGAAAGAAAATTAGCAATCAGTGGGCGTTCTGAAAGATCATCAGGGGCCCTAACTAAATCTGAACCTGTTCCTAGTGATTTTATTCTAATAGCTGCAGGAAATTTAGATGGTATCAAACAGATGCATCCAGCATTAAGAAGTAGGATAAGGGGTTATGGGTATGAGGTTTACGTCAATACGGATATGAGGGATACTGCACGTAATCGTCGTAGATTAATCCGTTTTATAGCTCAAGAAGTAACTAATGAACAATCCAAATCTTCAGGTAAAGATATACCGCACTTTGATCGAGATTCTACTTCATTAATTCTAAAAGAAGCACAAAGGAGAAGTGGCAGGAGAGGAAAACTTTCTCTCCGTCTTCGTGAACTAGGTGGCTTGGTTAGAATTGCAGGAGACCTAGCAGCGGAAGAAGATGCACCCCTGACTCGATCAGAACATGTCATCAGGGCGAGAATGATTGCAAAACCATTAGAACAGCAGGTTGCAGACAGATATATCGAAAGGCAAGCCGATTATTCGATGCTTGTCAATACGGGAAATAGAATAGGTAGGGTAAATGGCTTAGCGGTTTTAGGTGCCGATAGTGGCCTTTCGGATTATTCTGGCATTGTATTGCCTGTAGAGGCCATGGTTACTCCAACTCAAGGTAGGTCCGGTCATGTAATAGCAACAGGGGGATTATCTGACCTTGCTAAGGAAAGTGTCGTAAATATTACTGCCGTTGTAAAAAAACTAACTGGCAAAGATATCAAAGATTATGACATACATGTGCAATTTCCAGGAACTCATAATGTTGATGGAGATAGCGCCTCCATAACAATGGCAACAGCAATAATAAGTGCCTTTGAAGGAATTCCAATAGATCAAAATCTAGCAATGACGGGTTCGCTTTCTGTAAGGGGGGAAGTTCTTCCTATTGGTGGCGTTACGGCAAAAATTGAGGCTGCAGCTAAATCTGGAATCAGCAGGATAATAATTCCAAGGTCGAACTTACAAGATGTACTAATAGATGAAAAATGGGAAAAGCAAATTCAGATTATTCCTGTAGATTCACTAGATGAGGTCTTACAAAATGCACTTGTTGGTTCTGAAGAAAAAATAAGTCTAGTTGAAAGATTGGCAAACGTCGTCGATACCATTTCGACAGGTAAGGAAACTCAGCCTTCTACATAAGTAATATATTTACTATCTATATCATAAGCGAATAACCTATCTCTGCAGATATATATGGGGCAGATGTCACGCTCTCCAATGAGTATTTTATTTCTTGTCGTATTTGTAGATATGATTGGATTTACTATAGTAATTCCTTTTTTAACATATTTTGTTCAAGATTTAGCTATATCTGATGGAATAAATAATGTCGGCAATCGTGATATTTGGGTTGGGATAATAATATCAATTTATTCTTTCGCGCAGTTTTTATTTACTCCAATATTGGGTTCAATAAGTGATAGGATAGGTAGAAGGCCTATTTTGCTATTTGGATTATTGATGAATACTATTTTTTTCACAGTATTTGGATTATCAGGAAGTTTAATGATGGCACTTTTAGCCCGTTTCCTTGCTGGAGCTGGTAATGGAAATATAGCAGTTGCAAGGGCATACATTGGAGATATTAGTGAACCAAATATGGTGGCCAGTAGAATGGGCGCAATTGGTGCAGCATTTGGGCTCGGATTTATGATAGGGCCATTTGTTGGTGGCCTATTGTCAAATCCAGCATCGGGCATTGGTGGCCCATTTGATAATGATTTTTGGATTAAATTTCCCTACCTTTTACCATGTCTACTTTCAAGTCTTTTATCTTCAATCTCTTTCTTATTGGCAATAACAATGTTACCAGAAAGCTTACCAAAAGAAAAAAGAGTATCAGATTCTAGATCAGTACTATATCGTTTAAGCGGAACATTTACTGATATAATAAAAGTAGTAAAGATTCCAGTTATATCGACACTAATATTTACTAATTTCTTGTTCTTTTTTGGATTTAGTATGATGCATGGAACCTTTATCTTATTCACTGCAATGAGTCCATCAGAAGGCGGATTAGGTTTTGATGCAATGCAAAATGGATGGGTATTTGCTTTTATAGGATTAATGGGCGTAATAATCCAAGGAGGTTTAATTGGTAAATTAACAAAAATATTTGAAATGAGGAAACTGATGATTTTTGGAACTATTATTTGTGGTTTAGGAATTGCCAGCATCCCATATGTCCCAAGTGAATTGAGTTGGATGATATTTTTATCATCTGCATTAATATCAATCGGTAATGGTTTGTTTTCTCCTACTCAATCATCATTACTAACTTTCGAATCTTCAAAACAAGGGCATGAACTAGGAATGGTAATGGGGGCACAAGAAGGATATGGGGCATTGGCTAGAATATTTGGGCCACTCTTAGCAGGATATATTTGGTCATTGACAGTAGAGGGATCAGGTTTTTGGACATATCATACATCGTTCAGAGTCGCTGGTTTTATATTCATAATGGCTACACTTTTACAATTAAGACTAACAAATATTTCAGAACTATCAATAACCCCTACTGATAATGGCTGAGTATGCATATACCCGCTGTTATTGCCCACGGAGGAGCCGGTCCCGGGCCCAAAAGAAAGATAAATCTCGATATAGCAGTAAATAAAGCATCAACAATATTAAAATCTGGGGGTTCGGCAATAGATGCCGTAGTGGAGGCATGTGTAATTTTAGAAAATGATCCTGTTTTTAATGCAGGTACAGGAGGTGTATTCAGGACCGATGGCTCTGTACTGCTTGATGCATCAATTCAGACTTGTGATGGCAGAATTGGATTTATAATAGCCATTGAAAATACTCCTAACCCAATAAAAGTAGCTAAAGCACTTTTAGATGAAGAAATAAATGGACTTACTGGAGATGGTGCTAGGAAATGGGCTGATGAAAGAGGTTTTGTCAACTCGCCAGTTGAAGGTAGTGAACCAGTTGAAGGAATGGGAGATACAGTTGGAGTGATAGCGAGAGATAAAAATGGCTTATTCGCGTGTGCAACAAGTACTGGAGGATGTTCATATCGGCCACCTGGGAGAGTTGGAGATGTACCTCTGCCTGGATCAGGATTTTGGACTGAAAAAGGGATTTCTGTCGCAGCAACTGGTAATGGCGAAGAAATAACCAAGAAACTTCTAAGCTATAGAGTATTAGAAAAAATTAGTAACTCTGACCTTTCTTTAATTGAAGGTATGAATTGGGGATTAGATGAATTAATCGATAATTCTAAATCTGTGGGATTAATTGCACTAGAAGTGGAAGGGGCTGGAATAGGGGTGGCTAATACTGATATGCCATGGTCCTCTTGGATTGATAGTTAGTGGTGGAAGAAAAAGGGATGCGCTTAAGGATACATCTCTAGTCGCCGGCCTCAGAGATGATTGTATGTCAGGCCTCGAGACACGTATTCAACAAATCGCTCAAGTACTAGGACAATTAGACGATACTCAAGTTCCTCGTAATATTCGATCAGCAGCAAAAGATGCTGTTGACAAATGGCTTTTGAATAAGAATAAAGATATGGACATCCGCCTTGGCATGACGGCATCAACTTTAGATGATATTTTTAATGACCCAAATCTCCCTGGTCACTATGGCCCCCTTTGTCTTCAAATACAAACCGCTTTGGAAACATTACTTACAGAAGTAAGATAAACTTATGATTACGAAATCATTTATATATTGTCCAATATGGGTCATAATATTGAGGAATTCGATTGAATGATAAAAAAAATAAATGGGTTAATTTATCTTATGCTAATATATCAACTACCGCTGAAGTAGCACATAAAGAAAATCTAGAATGGGCTAATTCCTTAGCCAGTTGTGGTGCTGCGGAATTTGATGCAAATTCAGAAAAAAATGCCATGATGCCTCTACGAAAATCTACAGCAAATTTATTAAATTGTGAAATAGGAGATATCTGTGTAGGGTCCAGTGCTACTGAATTAATTTGTTCTATAGCATGGGCCTTAGCACCTAAAAATGGCTGTAATATTGTATCCACGCAAGCATCTTTCCCCTCAACTGTATATCCATGGACCAGGGTCTCGATGGAATTTGATTCGGAAATAAGATTAGCTCCTTATGATGAAAATAATTATACTAGCCCTGCTGATATACTAAAATTAATAGATAAAAATACATCTATACTAACATTATCTCATGTAGAATACTCTTCTGGTCAGCGTTATGATTTGAATTTATTTGCCAATGCAGCACACGATGTAGGTGCTCTAATAGTAATTGATGCAACCCAATCCATGGGGGTATTCCCCATAGATGTCCATGAGTCAGAATTAGATTTTATTGTAGCATCTGGATATAAATGGTTGAGAGGCACTTTTGGAGCTGCTGTTGCATATATTAATCCAAAGTTGCACTCATCTTTGATGCCCGGATTATTGGGTTTTAGAAGCCATAATGATATGTGGGATATGCAAGCAAAAAGATTTGAATTACCTTTAGATGCAAGTCGTTTTGAATTTTCAACTATTAATTTTGGAGCCGCTTTAGGTCTGGCTAAATCTATTGATCAAATAAATCAAATGGGAATTAAAAATGTTTGGCAAAATAGTATAAAATTAACAGATATAATAATTAACGAGTGTATTAAAAGTAATTTAACTATCATTTCTCCTTTGAATGATGTGGAGAGAAGTGGAATTATATGTATTCAAATTCCTGATGATTTTGACTCAAAAGAAGTTGTTCGAAATCTCCAAGAAGATTATGGCATTTTAGTCACTAGCCGCTCAGGATATATACGTATATCCCCCCATATAGATAATACTCCAGATCAGATATTTTATTTTATAAATTCATTAAAAAAGGTTTTACAATTAAAATAAATATGGTGAAATTATGAATCCAGCAATACTAAACATGATTACTGCAATAATGAGATCTATAATTCTCCATGATTTTGCATTATTTAATATTGGAGACATAAGTTTAGCGCCATAACCTAACGAAAAGAAGAAAATAAATGATGCACTTGCGGCACCTAATCCAAAGAAAAGTTGCTCATCCCCTACATATCTGCTCGAAGCACCTCCTATTAGGAGTAAAGTATCTACATATACATGCGGATTAAGGTATGTAAATGCCAAACCTGCCATTATGGTCGTCTTAATACTTTTTGTTTCCTCTAAGTTTACTTCCATTCCTACTGGATTTAATGCTGAATTTAATCTCATTACTCCGTACGTTGTTAGAAATAAACACGCAAATATCGAAATCCATATTTGAATCTCTTCAATTTCAGAAATGAATGCACCTACTCCTAGGACTCCAGCTGCAATTAATAAAGCATCAGAAAATGCACACACTAGGCAAGATATAAAAACATGATTTTTCATCAAACCTTGCCTTAAAACAAATACATTTTGTGGTCCCAATGCAAATATCAAAGTTATGCTTATTGCGAAACCTTCGAGCCAAACAGACTCTAATGACAAATCATGTCGACCTTCTTTCAACAGCCTTTGGTCTTAGTTTATTATAGGAGCATTTCCTACAACTTCGAGGTTTGCTTCCACGATGCGTAGCTGAACAATTCATACAAATCCACTTCTTAAGTAGTCTTGCTTCTGCCACAGGATGTCTCGTAGCCATATGTTGACCGGATTAGCAGTACTTCATAATCACTTCCCTCGAAATGCGAATATTTAATTGTAGACAATAGGCAGGAAAGCGTTGGCAGCATCCTCACAAGCGTTTGCTACATCATCTAATCTTTGAAGAACTCTGTACATGTGTACGGCGGCCAAGGGATCGTCACTTCCTGAACTGAATACAAAACCTGCTGCTCTACTTTCTACTAAATCTGTTTCATGTTCTGCCACGTTTACTTTATGAATAAACTCACGTAATTTATCTTTATCCGCTTTGGTATGTCCAGATAGAGACAAATTTCTCAGATGAAGAACTGTATCTTCATATATCGATGCTGTCTTTTTTACTGATTCTGCCATTTCAAATACCATCTTACGTGCCTCTGCATTATCATATAATTCTCTAAATGAAAGTTGTTCAGCAACATTCTGTGCATAATCTGCTATCCTGTCCTGCCTTCCTAACATGTATATGAACTCGCCACTATCAATTAGTAACTTCCATTCACTTCCTCCAATTTTAGTACGAAGAACATTCTTTAATTCATCAGCCCTTAATTCTGATTCAATTGTAGCCTTTATTTCTTCAGATGGATCTTCACCATTAGTTGCCTTTTCAACGGCTGTAAGCATGTGCTCTACGGTCTCTTCTACTATTAATGCATGGGAATGAAATAATTCAAAAACAGTCGGCATAATATCTTTATTTCCGCCTGCGTCGGCCAATGCATCTTCAATATGAATTTCATCGTCCTTAGTTTTCCACATTATATAACCTACGGCAATGAATGCAATTGGCAATACTACGATTAATTTTAATGGATCTGAACCCATCGCCATATAAATTGTGACGGAGCCAAATGCAGCAGCAGGTAAACTCGCAACCCATGAAGCAGCAATTTTCCCAAATACTCTAAAATCAACATTTTTAGCGCCTCCTGCCAGGCCCACTCCTACTACTGAACCAACAAGGGTATGCGTGGTGGAAACGGGAACTGCAAGGAATGGCATCGAAAATATTAGAATTGTTGTTGCAGCACCAAATTCTGCAGCAAATCCCCGAGTAGGAGTTATTTCCGTAATCTTGGTACCTATTGTTTCCATAACTCTCCAGCCCCATGTCATTACTCCAATCGCGATACCTGCTGAACCAAGAAGGACTAACCAAAGTGGTACATCTACTTTTGAAGAAAGTTCGCCGCCACTTGAGAGAATATCGTATACTGCCGCCATTGGCCCAATTGCATTTGATCTATCATTTGCCCCATGTGCAAATGCAACATACGCAGCCGTAATTATTTGTAACCAAACAAATATTTTTTCCACTCCTTGAAAACCGTCTCCCTGACGTTTAAATTCATAATTTCTAAGTACAAACCATAATATTGATGAGGCAATAATGCCGATTATGGCTGAAACGATTAGAGAATTAATTGGGAACCATGCATTTTCTACAAACGGGTTAAATACGCCGTTTTCTTTAACAGGCAACCAATCATATTTATCTTCAATCCATCCATTTGTTTCAGCCTTGGAAATGAATCCTTTCAATGCCTTAAATTGAAGTGCCAAGCCCAATGTGAAAAATGTTGGAAATGCCAATATTGGTGCCAACCATCTGGACCTTGCAATTGGATCCTTTGATTCTAATATTAATGATCTAACTATAAAAAATGTTATGAAAGCTAAAATTCCTCCCATCAATGGACTTGCTACCCACGACATTACAACTTTTTGAACTACGTCCCAATCTATCAGTGAAGTGCTATGTTGAATTTCAAGAACTAACCCAATTCCAACAATCCCGCCTATTATTGAATGAGTTGTAGATACGGGCAGACCAAATCTAGTTGCAACTGTTAACCAAACCGCTGCAGCCATCATGGCAGATATGAATCCATACATTAAATCATTTGCAAATTCATCAGTGACGGTTTCAAAATCAACAGTTAATATTCCTTTACGTACGGTATCGGTGACAGCATCACCTGCAAAAAAAGCACCTAAAAATTCGAATATAGCGGCTATGATGACAGCCTGCTTAAGTGTCAATGCACGAGATCCTACTGATGTCCCCATTGCATTCGCAACATCATTTGCACCAATATTCCATGCCATATATCCGCAAACTACAATTGAAAGTATCAATACTACAGTCATTATAGGTTCCATGGTTTGCATAGGATATATGCTAAGTATTTGATTATAATAATATAGAATCTATATAGTTACTAATAAAAACGCATCACTGCTAGTAATATACAAGTATATATCTAATGTAGTATTGGGGTAATTATGTCAAATGCCAGTGCAAATCGCTCTGAAGTCAGAAAAATACAATTAACTGGTGGCTCTACATATATTGTCAGCCTACCCAAAAAATGGGTAACTGACCATGGATTATCTTCCAAAGATCAAGTTCGAATAGAATGGCGTCCATCAGGGACGCTTCGAGTAATTGCAGATGCTTCTTCAATTAAAAGACTAAGATTAGTAAATATAGAATGTAATGAAATCCCGGATCATATGCTATTTGATCACTTGGTCGCTGCTTATCTAGCAGGTGCTCATAAAATAAATATAAAATCAAATAAGACCTTTTCGAGAGATCAAAACCGGATATTTCGTAAATTTGTTAGATCTACTAGTGGAATGGAAATTACAAATGAATTAGACTATGAGATCGAACTAATTAGTCTCTTAAATCCTACTGAAATGCCTTTTTTTTCCAGCATAAATAGAATGTATTTACTATTATCCAGCCAGATTAGAGACTTTTCTGAAATTTTGAGAGGAGGCGATTTAGAAATATTGGATGACGCAGATGAAAGAGAAAATGAGGTTGACGCTTTAAGATTATTATTGGAAAGGCAAGCAGGAGAAATATTAGAATCCGCAAGTATTGAAGATTCATTAGGCACTTCAAGATGGGAAGCAGCAGAATTATGTAAACTAGTTAGGACATTAGAGAGAATGGGTGACCATAGTTATAATTTATGTGATTTAGCAAGGAATTATAATGTTCCTAGAGGGATAAATATGTATTCTTTACCAGTTTCAGTAATACCTGTTTGGCAAACCTCAATTAAATTATTAATGGCAAATTTGAGAAAGAGAGAAATTTCAGAAATACACAAGGCAAAATCTCAATTAATCGCTGCAAGAGCGGATTTAATGCAGTATGAAGAGGAACTCAGACGTAGTGATATTGGCCTTGAAGATGCATTATTCATGGATAAGATGTCGGAGTCATTAAGACGTATCTGCTCTTATTCAATTAATGTTGCTGAAATCCTTATGAATATCCAAACTCATAGGGACTCTAGGGAAGTTTATGCCTAAATTATTCAAATATTTTTATTTTAATATTTTGTGAATTCATGGAAACGATATTTTTTCTAATTTTAAATGACCTACAGGCTAATAGGTGAATATCGCTACCAATTACTACAAAGATTGCCAATTACAAGTAAAGGAGAGAAAAAAATGTCAAATAGAGGTATTCTAATAGCCGTTGAAGGCATGGATGGCTCTGGTAAAAGTACACAAGCAAAATTACTTTATCATTGGTTACGGGCTAAAGGATTACCTGTTTATCATACAGAATGGAACTCTAGTAAAATCGTAAGGCAGGCAACAAAATTAGGAAAGAATAATCGTAGACTTTTACCTTCTACATTTCATCTAATTCATGCAGCAGATTTTGCAGATCGATGGGCTCAACAGATAGAACCAGTACTAAAAATTGGAGGTATAGTAATTTGTGATCGCTATAAGTATACAGCCATGGCGAGAGATGGTTCAAGGGGCGTTCGTTTAAAAGACATAGAAAGTACTTATTCATTCGCTAGAGAACCAGATTTAACTATATATTTTGACGTTCCTGTAGATGTTAGTTATGATCGAATAGCAAATGGCCGCCCCACATTGAAGTATTATGAAGCAGGAATGGATATGAATTGGTCCAATGATCCTTTTGAATCTTATCGTATCTTTCAAGAAAAAGTTTCTGAGATTTATGATGATTTAGTTAAAAATGGACGAATATTGCGTTTAGATGCAACTGGAACTGTGCCCGAAGTACAAAAAAGAACTAGGAAAATATTTGAAGAAAATATCGACTTATCAAATGTTGAAGTGATTGATTATGCAGATCGTTTAGCAGAGAATTTGAGCCAATCAGAAATCGATTGGTTATCTTACAAGGAGGTAGTTGAGTAATTGACTTATCCAGGAAAATTGATAGTACTGGAAGGTCCGGACCAAGTTGGGCGTAGCCTTCATGCAAGGCTATTGGCTGCTAGATTAGAGGCGCATGGCGTCGCAACTCATACCATAGGACTCGCAAGATCAAAGTTAATGGGAGAATTATTAAAATCTCATAATGATGATATTCATCAACTAAATTGGAGGACGAGAGCTTTATTGTACGCAACAGACTTACATGATCAAATAAAGAATGATGTTGAACCATTATTGCTCGCTGGTTTTGTGATAATCTCTGATAGGTATAATTTAACTCCAGAAATTAGAGAAAAAGTTAGAGGAGGAGATTCAAATTGGATTAAATCATTGTATTTGGATATACCAAAACCTGATGCAACAGTAATTTTACATTGCGGCCCTCGTAGACTTTTAAATCGAATAATGTTTGGAGAAAAATTAGAAACTTTGAACCATTTTGAATCTGGAATGGATTTAGCTTTATCTCCTTCAATAACATCATCCTTCTTACAGTATCAAAAATTACTGAGAAAGGAATTTGAAAATTCTGCAGAAGAACTAGGAGCTATTCTAATCCCAACAAGGGATACTGTTGAAAGTGTTCACAATAAGATATGGTCTAATATTCAACCTATAATAGGTGATTTAATTCAACCAATAAATAATTCTTAACCAATCAATGACGCTATTTTTTCGGTTTGTGTCAGATAAATCATTAGCCCTATGCCGGCAAATATCATCATCCAAGATCCAATTCCCTTGATAATTACTGTTGAACTTCTGAGGACTTTAATAATTGACTGCCTGCCAGAACTTACCAGGATCGTTACTAATATCATAAGAAAACTTACTGATATTATTAAACCTGCCATCCCAGAAATAAGTGCGCCGTTACCAATTGTAATTAGCCAAGCCATGAATGGAAAAACTGCTGCAGCCGTGCAATCTACTGATGCCGCAGAATATCCTATTCCCCAAACATACATATTTCTTCTTGGAGTAAAAATATTATCATTTTCTGTATTTTGATATTTATCAATTATCCTTTGAATACTTATTAAGGCATTTGATGTCCACCCTAGCAGCATCAGTGTTCCAAGGATTATGAGTATAATCGCAATTATAAAAGCAATATCATATAAAAATCCAGAGATATTTATTAAACCATCAAGGCCATATAATAAAAATCCAATTATGGAAAAAAATGTCAATTGACCCAATGCAGCAAAACTTCCAATTTCTAATGAATTGGGAATTCTTCCTATGAGCTTTCCACTTTCTCTTAATTCATCCTCTCTCATTCCTAAATTAAGATAATATGTTATGTAAGATGGAAGTACTGGAAATGCACATGGGCTGAAATATACTAAAAATCCAATAAATAATCCAATAAAAAATACTCCAGATATTGAATTATCTGATTTTGAAATGCCAAATCTTAAATTTTCAGCTTCACCTTTGTTTGCCATTTCTATGGATGAATCAAAAGATTTCCATTTATCTAATGGAAATCCTGTGTTTTCTCTAGCAATTGCATAACCTTCATGATCAATCACCAAAATATAGGGTATTGCTAATATGTTGTAATATTCAAGTAAATCCCCGCCTCCATTTTCAGTTATGATCGTTTCATGGCCTCCATTTGCGACAGGCCATCTCATATATTTTGATGAATCTTCATCTCCAAATGTAGAATTTATATCTTCAAAACTTTCCATGGCGTACCATGATGCTATTGAAAGTACAATTATGGGATATTCACCCTCTAAATTATTCCATTCATCTAAGTTTTGGTCAATATGTTCCTGAACCAAATGACAATTACTGCAATCAATTGCCATAAAATCTAATATTACGATTTTTCCCCTTAAATCCGATAGTTTTAGTATCCCATCTGAATCAACATCTGCTAAATTATCAATTCCTGTTCTATTCATTGTTGGGACCAAGAAATCAGGTGTAGTTCGAATGTCATCTGAAAGTCCATAGGCTGATGTTGATATTCCAAATAATGAAAGTGATGAATACCCTATTATGCTGAATAATATTAATGCAATACCAAATGACTTCCAAGTATCCTTATCTTTTAAGATACTGAAGTCGAGAGTATTTTCCACGTTAACCCGATTGCGTTCCTACTTTTGATTACTATGAAGGATACTAAACCCATCCTGCATCATTTGCTAATTTCTTTGCCCCTCTAACTGATATTTTTTCAAGTATGGGTTGATATAATTTCCATGCTATTATTCCCACTATGCCTCCAGAAAATAAATCAAACATATAGTGCTGCTTAGTTGTAAGTATGCTAATACATAATAAAAACCACTCAATCCATAGTATTCCTAGGAAGATATTTGCAAATTTACACTCTGAATAGTTATTTTTTACCCAATGAGTCATCAACCGAGCTAAAAAATATGAATGTACGATATGCAAACTCGGCCATGCATTCCATGGTCTGTCCGAAGTGTGAATAAATTCAAAAAATAGTAATTCCAAATTATTCATAGAATTCCAATCTATGGCATCTCTCATATCTATTTCAGCAGGAAATAAAAGGAAAAATACAATGCAGAATATATTTGCCATAATTAACATCTGCATTGCCGTAATCAATTCCATTCTGCCCTTGTCATTTTTGGGTGCAAGTATTAATGTGATTGGATAAAATAAATATAATGCAGTATAGGGGATAATCATCCAATTAATAACAGGTATTAATCTATCATATCTATTTTCAGGAAACATTTTAAAAGTATCTTCTAAATATATGCTAGCAATATTATTTGATAAAAAATATGGAATTGCAATAAATATTGCCCCAAATAAAAATATTTCTAAAATAAACCATTTTCCATTAAAAATATTTCTTCTTTTCCAAGTACCGGTCCAGAGCTTAGTCCATGGCATAACTAATTTTAATGGCGAGTTCCTACCATCCATACATCTAACCCGAAGATAACATATATTATATTAGTTATTTAATTTATTATTTTTTTAGAGTCTAAATAAACAACTCTATCGGCTATTTTATTAGCAATACTCAAATCATGAGTCACATATATTGCTGAAATATTCAATTTTTTTAACAAGATTTTTACTTCTTTTGCTAAAATTATTTTGATATCTGTATCAAGGCTTGAAAACGGTTCATCTAATAATATCATTTTTGGTTTAGCAATCAATGATCTAGCCAATGCAACTCTTTGGGCCTCTCCGCCGGATAAGGTTTGGATTTTACGTTTTTCAAAACCCTTCAGCCCCAATAGATTCAACATTATGGATATTTCACTAATATCCGATTCTTGAGGTAATCCAAATTTTATATTCCCATTAACATTAAGATGTGGAAATAATGCCAGTTTTTGAAATACCATCCCTATCTCCCTCTTTTCAGGTAGAATATTTTCTAAATTTCGCCCATTGAAAATTATATCTCCGGAATCTAATGTTTCCAAGCCACATATTATTTTTAAAAGAGTAGATTTACCTGACCCAGAGGGCCCAAGTAAAGCAACGATTTCACCAGAACCTACATTCAGATTAAAATCCGATAATATTTTTTGTGAATATTTTTTATTTATTTCTTTACATATCAACATTAAAACTCACCCCCGCCGCCCACTGGTCTAAATTTCTCGACGCATATAAATAATATTAATGTCATTAATAGCAATGTAGAGCCCGCCGCATTTGCTGCAGATCTAACTACTGGATCAAATCCTGGCCGACTAAGTATGTCTCCAATCATGACTGGAAGTGTTGTGAATTCTGTAAATCTTAGGACTACCCATGAGGATCCAAACTCGCCTAGGGAAATAGCGAATACTAAACTTGAAGAAACTATGATTGATGGAGTTAGAATTGGTATTTTTATTTTAATTAACCTTTTAAAATATCCAGCTCCTAGTAATGCAGCAGAGAATTCCAAATCAGGATCAAGATTCCGCATCGCGGGCAATAATACTCTTACTACAAAAGGTGTCGTTATCATAATATGCCCATAAATGGGAATCCACCAAGAACGAGCTAATTCCGGATCTGTTCTTATTATTCCAACTAATACTCCAAGTCCAACCATAACTGCAGATAATGCAAGAGGGAGCATAACTATAATATCTAAAATAACTGCAAATATTGAATCTCTCCTTTCTAATTGATTAATAATATCTGAAAGTATGAATCCAATTGGTAAAGAAATCAGTATAGATATTGTGGCATATTTAATTGATGAATATAATGCTTGATACATATTGGTTGGGGAATGCGTCCCTCCAAATGCAGCACTCCATCCTTTGGTTGACCAAGACATATTTCCTTCATTTCTAATTAGGAATGAGGATAAAATTAATGAAATTAATGGCAATATAATTACAATTAACATTGTTATTATGTAAAGGCCGCGTTTACTAAAAAATGATGCTTCTATACGCTTATCATCAAGACTCGAAAGTTGATGGCCAAAAGATTTTGATTGTAATTTTGATGATATCGCCAGAGCAATGATAATTGTCAGTAATTGAATACTTGATGAAGCAAGAATGATTTCTGAAGGCGTTTGTCCAAGTGCGGGAATATCTATCCCTGCCCATTCTGCCTGATTTGACATAACTATTTCCAAATTTCGTTTTGTAGGAAGTATAAATTTTACTAATGCAAAAGACGTGAATGAAAAAATAAAAGTTAAAGATGCAGATGCCATAATATTTGGCCAAAGAAGAGGTAACCATAGATTCTTGAATCTTTTAAATTTACTATTTCCTCTTGGCAATAAAAATGCTGACTCTTCATATGATGAATCAATAGTTGAAAGAATGGGCTCACATAATCTTACTACTAATGCCAAATTAAACCAAGCATGAGATAATAATAATAAATAAAATCTCAAATTTTGAGAATCATTAATTCCAAATAATACTTCAAACCAATCTAAAAGTGATAGAAATCCCATGGCAACTAATATTGAAGGCATAACAAAAGGTACGGTGAATAAACTTCGAAGAAAGGTGCCATACTTCCATTTATATCTACCTAAATTCCACGCCAATGGGACTCCTAATATTAGTGTTAATATTGTTGAATATGATGCAACTAAAAACGTAAACTCTATTGAATCACGTGTTTGAAATTTA
>JBKEHQ010000009.1:0-29023 GCA_046710875.1 Candidatus Thalassarchaeaceae archaeon | reverse complement strand
TGAGCAAGTCATAGAAGAATGTGTGAAGGATTCAAAAAATGAATATGGGACAATTTATTCAATATGGAAAAAAAACTAATCAATTTTCTTATAATTTGTTACTCTAATTCCTAATCCGCCTTTAATTGAAGGTCTCTTCATAATAACGTCCATTTTATTATGAAATTCTTTTTCTAAATCTATTTCTAAAGCTAAAGAATGGCCTAAAATCAATATCAAAATATCTGCAAGTTCTTCGGATATTTCATTTTTTGTTTTACCTTTTGTTATTGCAGCTGAAAATTCACCTAATTCCTCTACTGTTAACGCTATTCTATATCCCATGTCATGACCGTTATTATTTTTATTTGAAAATGAATGTTTGGAATGAAAACCGGCAACTCTTTGCATCATTGTACCCCAAAGTCCGTCTAATTCTCCTCCGAAATCCGACATCATCCAATCTTCAACACTTAATGGCCTACCCATATGCTCCGAATAGCTCAAAGGGTCATCAATTTTACTCATTAAACATATTGATTAATCAATAAATCAATACACTTAGAAATATTTTCAACAGTAAATGGCCCAGATTTCTCAACCTCATTATGATCGATCATAATGGAATTACCATTTGGGTTTCTGCCTGATGCCCAGTTGGCAGAATATATAATTGATGCATATGGAATAGATAATTCCGATATCAATCGTGATTCTGGTCCCAACGTCATATTTACTGCCTCAGCACCCATTTTTCCTAATGCATTTATCTCTGCAGGACTTTCAAACTGTGGGCCATTACATTGAGCAACGATAATTTTTTGTACACTTTTTTGTTGAATATTTTCGATAATGATTTCTAAATTATTAATTATTTGTTGATCAAATATTGATGTTCGATCTGAATGTACGGCTGAAGCATCATGAAAAGACCAAGAGTATTCAGAAAAATCTATCATATCTATCGATATTCCTATATCTCCAGGTAAAAATTTTGAGGATAATGTTCCTACTGAATTTATGCTAATAATAAAATCAGAATTTGTGCTAGAAGAAGCATGAATATTGGCTCTATGTTCAATTAAATGAGGGGGAGTTATACTGCCATCATCTGAGTGATGTCTGTAGATCATAAATATCGAATTATTGCTACTATCATTTATTACCGATATTGGAACATCACCCCAATTCGAATGACTTCTTAAAACGTTAATTTCTGAATCATATAGTTTTGAAATAAATTTTGGCAAATTAGATAATCCGGTACCATATAATATGCATACGCGAACCATTATGTTATATCGCAGAGGACTGCAATAGAAGTAATTAATGGACTATTCTTCTAAACGAGATATTAAGTCTGCTTTCTTACCTGAAATTGGTTTACTTGCTTCTTTTAGTAGATCTTTTAATTGAGCAACTGTCATAGATTTATAATCTGGAGTTTCTGATTTTTCAGAGGTTTCTACTGAGGCAACTTCATCAATTGGAGCTTCCATTATAGATTCTTCAATTAATTCAGAGATTTCTGCTCCGGCTTCTGCAGCAACTAATACATCTGATTCAGGCTCTTCAACGATGACTTCTTTTGATTTTTCCATTTTATATATTTCATCAAGAGTCGGACCTTCATCAACAACTACTCCTGATTGAAGTAATTGAACTCGTCTGAATAAGATATTTTTTACTGGTTGAATTTTTGTTACTTCATCCTTCATAGAGTTTTCGAGAGTACCATCAAATAGGGATTTCTGAATTTCAATCCAAGTGGAATCAGCACCAATCCTCAAAATAGTATTCCTTGCAATTGTACGCATTTGTTGCTTTTGACTAGCCTTTATCCTACCTCTGGATATAATAAGGGGTTTAAACCTTAGATAATATCCATCTTTGGTTACTAAATCTACCGTATCATCAATTTTTCCACGTTCCCTTCTAACTAAACGTCTGACATGGTCTTTCATCAAGTCATAACCAACAAATTCTGTCAATGCATCTTTACTTACAACTTCTGTCACTCTGAATTGGATCTTAACATGCATTTTAGAAAAATCGCCATCTAATTCATTTTGCATTACTTCATAATGACGGTCCACTACTTGGGAATCTTCTTCTGCTATGGTTTCTCCGATTACTTTGAATGACCATGGATTACGAGGTGCGCGAATCGAGTACCATCTCTTTGATTTCCACTTATCTTTCTGTTTACGTGCTGCTGCCCTTGATACTGCTCCTTTTGCCATAATAAGACCTCTTGTTCTGGGGGCTACCCCAATTGCAGACCTAGCGAAATGAGTTGAGTATTTGAACAAGGTACATCATTATTGTATTTAATTGTTGGATTTAATTCAAAGACTTAGTACCCCTCCTAAGTACATGAGTCTACATGGTGCAACATGGAGAGTCCATACGAGTTCAGTAGATAATATAGAATTGATAATGGATGGAATAAAATGGATTGCAGGAAAGGATGCGTTAATTTCCGTAGATAAAGATAAATCGGTACATGGCGCGATTCAAAAAACCATTGAAGCGAGATTAGATAAAAAAAGAATTGCAATGGAATCATTAGAAAGACTTGGAGTTGATGCTTTAGAAATGATTTATTCTGGTGATTTGAAAGCTAGGATTGATGATGATAAAAATATGCATTTGAGGATTGATTTGTCATCTCTTGTACAACAAAAAATTAAATTATCTTTTGCGAGAAATGATGGATTAATAGTAAAAGGAGTATTTAAGATTGAATCTTATCCGGGCGAAGACACTTGTAATGTCATCTCTCAATTATTAATCAATGCTATTAATAAATTAAAAAAATGAGAATGTTTGTATAATTATAACCAAGTATTAAAAGCCTAGAGAATAACCACTAACTGCATTACCATGACTCATGTAGTAACTTCGGCTTGCGTTGGCCATAAATATCAAGATTGCGTAGCTGTTTGCCCGGTAGAAGCATTTAAAGAATCTGATAATTATTTAGTAATTGATCCAGATGAGTGCATTGACTGCGCCGCATGCGTGCCTGAATGCCCTGTTGATGCCATATTTGCAGATACAGACTTACCTGACGAAGAAGAAGAATGGTTGCAGCGAAATGAAGATGAATCTCCGAATCTTGAAATTGCAGAAGGGGATTCTCCTGTACTTGCTGATTAAAATGAATCAGTTCGACTAACATAACTTCTTGAACCCTAGACGAGAGGAAATAATATGGTTACTAACGTTGACATGACACAACTCTTACACGGCACGAAACTCTTGAAGAGAGGTTTTGCTAAAATGCAAGAAGGAGGAGTAATAATGGATGTAGTTAATGCTGAACAAGCACAATTGGCAGAAGATTCTGGTGCAGTTGCAGTAATGGCCCTCGAAAGAGTACCGTCAGATATTCGCGCTGATGGAGGAGTGGCTAGAATGAGCCATCCTAAGATGATAATGGAAATAATTGATACCACAAGCATACCAGTTATGGCTAAATCAAGAATCGGTCACGAAGGAGAAGCCAGAATCTTGGAATCTCTAGGAGTAGACATGATAGATGAATCAGAAGTGCTGACGCCTGCTGATCCTTTCTTCCATATCCCCAAAAAGGACTACAATGTACCATTTGTTTGTGGATGTACCAATTTAGGAGAAGCCGTTAGAAGAATAGCCGAAGGTGCTGCAATGATTAGGACGAAGGGGGAAGCAGGTACTGGAAATGTTGTAAGTGCCATCCAACATTCACGTTTAGTCAGCAATGAAATTAATGCATTATGTAATTCTACAGCCGATGAAGCAAATGCCGCAGTAGATATAATCATGGAAGGTTTTCAAAAATTAAAAGATGTTTCTGAATTTGATATAAATCCCAATATTACTCCTTTTGGAACAATGGAAGATTTAAGAAATGATGTAGTGGACGTTTTTAATGAAGTAATGAAGCAAAAAAGATTGCCAGTTGTAACTTTTTCTGCAGGAGGCATCGCCACCCCTGCGGATGCAGCCCTATTAATGAAACATGGAATGGATGGAGTTTTTGTAGGATCGGGTATTTTTAAGAGTAATAATCCAAAAATGACAGCAGATGCAATTGTTCTAGCAACTCATCATTATCAAGATGCCAAGGTAGTAGCAGAAGCTAGTGAAATGATGGGAGAGCCTATGCCAGGGCTTGAAATTGGTAACTTAAAAACTAGATATCAAGATAGAGGATATTGATTACTTCTTTCTTCCCCTAGATGTTCCTAGTTTACGTGATTGTTTCTTATTCCTTGACTTTGGAAAATTATTTTCGATAAAATCACCACCCAGAGTTCCTCCAAACGTCAAAGAACCCTTTTCCATTAGTTGTGCTGATAATGAGTTTGCTAAATCTTCATCCATATCAGGCGTTGTCAGTGATTCTCGGACTGATTTATTATGATTTTCTATAAGTAATCTTCCTTCTTCAATTTCTGCCTTCATCTCATCTCTAATTTCATTAACCTTTTTTAACAATTCAACTATCGACGCATGAACTTCGTCAGCATTTTTTCTGGCTAAAACAAATGACTCATGTAGCCTATCACCTTCTGCTTTCATAAAATCTCTTTCTTCGAACATGGGCTTTATTTCATCCCATACTTCATCAGCATGGCTATGAGCATCTATCATTAATTTGTGTTCTGAATCTGCTTCTGCCTTTAGAAGTTGAATAGATCCCTCCATATCTCCCAAATCGATTGATATTACATTAAAGTCTTCTACTAAAGGAGACAATTCAGCTCTTTTAGATATCAGAACTTTTAATTTCTTTAGGAGAGAGTTTTCTTTCTTTAGTGTTATTGTACCATCCGTCATTATTTGCCTTTCAATTCTTTCTATAGCTCCGACAGTTTCAGATAATTGAATAATAACTGATTTGGTGCCCTTATTATCATCTTTTCTTCCCTTTTTCTTTGAAATTAATTCCCTTATTTGATTTTGAATTTCATCCCTTTTCATTTGATGCCCTTTGGCTATTAATCTAATTCCTTTTTGTTGGTCGAGTAATTCTTTTATTTTATCCCTTAATTCTTTACTTTGGTCTTGAATTCCATTACGGGAGTCTGCGGCTCTTCTAGCATTTTCAGAAAAATTATTACGTTGATCACGCATTCTTTTTAGTTTAGTTTCCATTGCATGGAGACGGGTTCGAAGGTCATCCTCAGGTTTCTCCGCTACATCATTCATATGAAGGGCGACTAGTATTTACTTATTCAAGGAAACTAAAGTCCGAGTAATGATAAAGCGAATGGAATGAGAGGAGAAAGGACGGCAACTGCAGCTCCAAACATAAATAATGCACCCGTTGTCAGACGTAATCTAGTAAAAATATCTGAACGAACCTGAACAGTCAATACCCTACCGGAAATAAGATTTCCAGATGTGTCTTCTAATCGTACTGTTACAGTAGCTTCACCTGTCGAGGCTGGAATTAAACTCTGCCAAATTATTTTAGTAGAAAGTAGAAGATCCGGAAGTGTATCTGCTATATTCTGAGTTAATGGATTTGAAGATAAATTTTGAGGAGGAGCATTTAGACGATAAACACATTCATTTGGCCTAAAGTCCGGAGTTTGCACTCTTAGAATTAATTCTTTGTTTTCTTTATTTTGATTTAATACATATGCAAAAAGATTGCCTTTACCTAATGTTAAATTTTCCATATCAACATCAAACCAAATATCTTCATCTTGAATGGAATCATTTTCATGATGCATACGTAATCTATCATGAAGTCTAAAAAATGGTGCACATCGCTCTTCTGCGTGTGTTAATAGCCTATTCCAAGTTTCTTCACCTAATTCAGGGTGATTGAAAATTTGTTCTATAAAATCTTCATCTACGATTGTAATCAACACATCTTTAAATTCATCATCCGAGATATTGCCTGATCGTCTTAAATGTAATAAATGAAGTAGATTTTCTTGTAAATCAGTTATAGTTTTCCCTTTACGCAGTTTTGAAGATAAAGAATTAACGTAGCTTGAGACTTTTACCAAAAGTAATGGATCCACGTGCGACCTGATGACATCCGAAAAGGGCCTTTTTAATAATGCAGGATGGATTGGAGTCGAGAATGCATCGAGTAACCCCCAGGGATTAACGGTATTGAATCGTGTACGACTAGAAATCATGTAAACTCCATGACCTGCAAGTAGTGAACCGGTTGAGAGTGCAATCATTATTGGCAATTCTGTAGAGTTATTGATTGAAAAATACATAGATATTGAAAGTAAAATTGTTGCAAGAATCATTAGCGCGGTTGTTACTATTAATTGCCTAGATGATCCATCAATTATGGCTTTCATCTGTGCATAACCATGTGCACTGTTGAAAGTTATTCCCGAATTAGTTATTGCTTCTGCTTCTAAAGTAAAAATTTGACGAGTCACATAAATTAATCTTAATAGAATTAGCAGCAATGAAATATCTGCAACCATTATCAGTAATGATGCAAAATAAATTGATGTAGAAATATCCAATCCAAGGTAAACATCCTGAACACTATTGACCCACCAATCAGGATTTGAATTACCGAAAGATTGGGCTAGACCAAATAGAATTACTACGAAGAGGGGCAAAAAAAGTATTAATCTGGCACCACTACTGATGAGTAAATCATCTATTGCAGTCAAGATATTTTCCTGATTTTTAAATTTAGATTTTATATCTAATGTATTATTTTCTTTGAAGTCTTCATTTTTAATTACAATGTCTTGAATGCTTAATTCTTCACTTGGAGCAAATGGCATATCTTTTGGCAAGGATCCTAAAGTAGATTTAAGTTCAGACGTATCATCTTCTCTTAATTCGGAATTATGATTTTCATCCTGAATCAATTTAATTCCTCTCCTTACTCAGAATAACTTGAAACTCTTACAAGAATTTTATGCGATAATGAATTAGATATTTCCAATGTATCATCATTAAATCGATAATTACCTTCAATATTTTTTATTACGGCACCTTGTTTAATACCCATGCTCTCAAAAGTTTTTTTCTCACTATCATTCATAACGATTAATTCAATTTTCCCAATTGAATTTATGGGAAGGCAATTTAATGGGAGAAGATTATTCATTATAGGCTCCATCTTTCTTTCTATTATTGGAATTTTAACTCCAGAAGGAGACATTTCTGGATATCCCAACATATTATCTAACGCAAGTTCGAGATCTTGATCTATTGCATGTTCAATTTTACAGGCAGCGGCATTAATATCTCCAGTGAATCCTATTACATCTGTAAGTAAAATTTCAATAAGAGATTCTCTTCTTTTAATTCTCGCTGCATTTACAAATCCTTCTGGAGTTAAGCGGCACCCCCTATATGGCAAATATGTTAACAATTCCCGTTTCGAAAGTCTAATTAACATTTCAGTAGTGGAAGCAGAACTAACTTTCATTATTTCTGCTAATTGAGAAGTTCTGACGATCTGATCTGGTTTTGCAAAATGCAATTCAAAAATTCTTTTAAGATACATTTCTTCAAATTCACTTAGTTGTATAATATTATTCAACTCCTTGTGTAGCCATAAATTCAGACCTGCATGCTGGACAGCGTGCCCTAACTGGTCGTTTTCCGAGCGGTACCTTTAGTTTTTGGCTACAGCCTGGACAATCCAACATATCCATATTAGATGAAACAACCATTATATCATATTGAGTTTCTTGATTATCTCGTTGAACATTTATAATATTATCTTCAACCCTTGAGTTATCATCTTTAATATCAAAATTTGATGTACAAGACGGGCATTTTACCATTCCATCATGATTCTGAGGAACGTTTAATCTTTGTTCACAAAGAGGGCAAGAAATTTCTCTTTTATTTTTGTTAGAAGATGTTGTAGAATTCTTGGATTTTCGAGGGGGCCTGAAATCAGAGTCAGGATTAGTGCTTGGAGTCCTATTAGATACTGCACCAATTACAACCTTACCAATTAAGACTGCAGATAAGCCAAATACTAATCCATAAAATAATGAGAAAAAATCAATACCATAAGAATCAGATTGTCCGGAATTGGACGGCGTGATAAATACCCAATCTCCGCCAGAATCAGAATCAGAAATCCATATTATAGTAGTATTTACAAGTTGAACATAGTTCCAACTCTCAATATTTATAGTACCTGTGTAACTGCTTCCAGAAGATAATGATGATAATGGGCCTTCATGAATAATAGTTTGATCAGGCATTATAATTCTAACAATACCCGGTGATGTGGCGCTATTGCCGTTATTTATTATTGTATATTCAAAAGATAAATTTTCACCCAACGAAGGATTTTTAGGATAGTAATTATCAATATTTAGATCAATGTCTGCAAATGGAATAATGACATTGAGCGACGTAGTGTTGATTGAATTTTCAATTGAATTAAACCAAGAAAGTGGTATGACTTCTATTGCTAAGTTTGAGAAATCAGGATTACCCAGATTCACCGATAATAGCCGAAACCCATTATCCATCACCAATTTTGATGAATAAAGGATATCTTCAGGCTCCAATTCATTAAAAATATTTAACAAAATTGGCCTAGGTGCACCATTTGAAAGATATAGTGAAAGATCTATTTTTAAAGATGAAGATAATTCCCATTCATAAGAATTGTATGAAAGAACTAATGATTGTGGTTCCAATATTTCAACATTGAATGAGCCATTAAGGCCGGGGTCAATTCCGCCCATTGGACTATAAACATGCCACAGGAATTCCATATTTCCAACAATTTGGGGTATAAAAATAGTAGAAAGTTCTTTACTTGAACCGGGCATAATTTTTATATCATCGCCAGAAAATAAAATTTCATTGCCTACGCCTTCAATAATCAAACGAACGGTATCATTGTATTGACCTGAATTATGAATAAGTATGGATGCTACGCCGGAATCACCTAAGTGTAAAGGCTCCCCTATGATAGTAATTTCATCAGATCCTGCGTTTGTAATATTATAATAATCTTCTTTAGATGCATTGAATGAGTCTTTTGATAAATTTGAATTTGAAAATGAATCAAATAAAAAATTATTAGAATGAATTAAAATGAAGAATACTAGAGTTAAAATAGACAATAATTTAGTGAAGACCTTCGTATTACTCCCCATGTCTATGCCCTCTAAGTAGGACCGTATGAATGAAACCCTTATTGGTTAACTCATAGAACCATTTTAATGGTCTATTTAATTCGACGTGCTATGGAAATAGGCGCTCTGCTGAATGTAACTCCTCAGGAGATCGCCGAACAGTTACTAACAAGAAGAAAAGTATTACGAGAACAATTGCCAAATATCATCAAAACTCTAGATGGAGAATCCGAATCTTTATCTCCAAAAGTAATAAAAATAAAGGAAAAAAATGATAAAAATAAAAATGAAATCTCAAAGTATAAGGAACTTAGAGATGGATTACAATCAGAAGCTAGAGTCCTTTTAGATGAAATTAAATTAATTCAAGAAGAATTATCTAATTCGGGCAACATGATTAATTTAGATCCAAAATGGAAAAAAGAAAGAATGTGGGAAGAACTGCAGGATATTGAATTTAAAATTCAAACAATGGCATTGGATCAAAAATCTGAAAAAAAAATGATTGAAGCAAGGAAAAAAATCCTGCAACAGAATGAAGAATGGTTGAAAGAAAGAAAAGTTTCTAATCCAAAAATGACAATATACATAGAAAAAAGAAGAAAGATGAATTCATTATATAAAGAAGCAGACAAATCGCATTTAGAAATGATTAAGCGTGTACAAAAAGGTGAACCCATACATGCAAAGTACATTTTGCTAAAGGATGAATTTATAGATATCAATAGGCAAAAGGATAGAGCAAAGGAATTGTTTAAAAATTCAGATAGAGATGTTTTATTTTGGGAAAATATAATTTCTGAGGGGCTGGATGACTTATTACAACATGCAAATAGAGTCAAAGAAGGTTCTGCATCAACATTTGTATCGAAAAAGAAATTAATTAATAAAATTAAATTATCAAAGCCCAAAATTAAGGAGGCTGAAGAGGAATGAGTGAAATAACATCTAATGAAACTAGTGATGAATTAGAAAATATGGATTTATCTAATATAAAATCATTAAAGCAAGAGTTAATTAATCAATTAGAAGTAGGCGAAGAACTGTTCAGAGATCTAGTAGAAGATAGGAGAAATCAAATTGATATTGTTAAAACATTGAGAAATGCAGTGAAAGAAGTAGAATCAATGGATGACGGAAGAAGAGAATTATTAAAAGAATTTCATGGATTTAGGAAGGCAGCAGAAATAGCAAAAAATCTGAGAGATAAAGTCAATAAATTAATTCCCCCTCCAAGTGATATATTAGAAAAGTGGATAGAGAAATCCTATAATAGCCTAACAACAATACCTAATGATTTAACTGAGCTACCTACATTACCAAGGGAAAAGGATATTTTCAAACGTTTTTTCGAATTACAAGTATGTATATTAAAGAAGAAAGAATCTGAAAATGCACATCTAGAATATGTCAGCAATATTGGAAAGTTGAGAGAGATATCAAAGAAATTAGATTTGCACAGAGAAGAGAAAGAAAAAAACATATCAGAAATTACTGATGATATTGAAGTAGGTGAAAATGCCGTCTCGAGGAAAGATGTAAGAAAAATTAGTAAAAAAATTACTGGAATAGATAAGAAACTAGATTCTCTTAAGGATGAACGTACTCAGATACGGGACGAATTAAATAAAATTAAAATAATATTGAAACAAAGTAATAGTAAAGTTAGAAAAATTTCAATTAATGAGGTTAAAGAAAAAATAAAGGTAGGTAACTCTTTAGATGCATCTGAATTCGAAGCTTTACTTCATGAAGGAAATTTGTCGAGAATTGGATCAATTAATAATGATAAAAATGTGAAGGCAAATAAAAAACAAACTCAGAAGAAAAAGATGAGGAAATTAGGATCAACGCAGAGGAAATCAAGACGAGGCAATACTGCAGCACTTAGAGAAAATGATTGAAATAAATAATCTAATTAGTATTAACTTATATGAGTTTACAAAGCCCGATAAAATATAGAAGGTGCAGTTCAATGAATTATGCTGAGGTAGGTAAGATATTCACTCCCCTTTGTGACAGCATAAAAATAGAATTAAGCATAAATAAAGAACAAAGAGATGAGTGGAACAATAGAGTAAGGAAACATCTTGACATGAGAAATGAGGTTAACGTGCAAGTCAAGGAATTAATCACCGAAGTTCAAAAACAGAAGATTTTGAGGGATGCCGCCAATATTAAGGTCAAGGAATTAAAAGAATCGAGGTTTGATAAGTCAGAGAAATTAAAATCGATTAGAACGCAATTGAGAGAACTCATAGAACTAGAAGGCGAACAACCAGATAAAAAGTCAGGCCCTGACCCTAGAAAATTAAAATCTGAAATGGAAAAGTTAGAGATGAGTTATGAGAGAGGGGCATTTTCAGGAAAAAAAGAAAAGGAATTTTATACTAAAATGAAAGAACTCTCTAGGTTATTGAAGGTATCAAAGTCTCAAAGCAGGGAAGACGGCGTTGGATCATTGAAAAGACAACAAAGAGAAGCAAAATTTGCACAGGCTAGTGCTCATGATGAAGTTGTTGTAGCAGTAAGTGATGCGCAAGAGGCTCATGATTTAATGATGGAACTTTCAGAAGAAGTTGATAGACTCAGGGCAATTGCGAATAAATCACAAATGGAAGTGACTATCTCCAAGAGAGAGGCAGATATAATGCATAATAGATATGTAGTATCATTAAGGTGCATACATTCAATGCAAGACATTTTAAATCAATTAAAATCAGATTCTGGGGATGAAGATAGAGTCGGAATCTCAGATTTGATGACTAGATTAATGTCCGGGGATACTTTATCAACTGACGAATTAATGTCCTTGCAAAGAAATTAATTAGTAAATTTATAAGTTTTTCCATTTATCCCATGCAAAATGATTGGTACTGGAAGATTTAAAATCCAGGCAGAAATAAACATGTATTGAAAATCAAGTTGATTCTTAACTGCATTAAATCGCCAATTTTGAAGCATCATACTTCTTGTCATCCCTCCAGACAATTTTGGTTTGCCCTGTCTTTTTTCAGATAAAATATCAACCAGTAAGTTTATGATTTGGCTATCACCTTTCCAAGCCATATTATTTGGTTCCAATACTCTTAATGAAGGTATAAAATCTAAGTTACCAGCATCATCATATTCATATATATTATTAGACCATGAGTCTTCTATTATTTTCCAATTATGTTCCTCGGAATCTCCATTTGAGTTTTTAAGTTCGCCATTAATAAACCACATTTTACATTTTAGTAAAACTGGAGTTATTCGCACATCAAAAAATGAATTATCATTAAGCCATTTCTTAATGTCTATAATTGGTTTTAAAGCTACAGGTTCGAATTCATTAGATATTTTATTTGATGAGTCTATATGATCAGTAAAACTCTCATTGCCATTATTGGTGCCTGCAAGAATAATTATCCCTGATAAAACCGCTTTACCAATCCATTGTGCTAATTGTTCAGGACCCCAAATAATTACATTTTGTAATATTTCTAAATATTCTAATAATTCAGGTTCAAAACCCCTTTCAGAAATTAGTAAATGATTTCCTGAAGGTGCATCGACACTCCATCTCTCAATCTCTGAATTATTTATGTCAGTTATGCCATTAGGTATATGCCAAATATATGTTTGACCAGTAATTGAGCTTGGTAAATCTGGAAATGAATCTACAATTCCTATTATTTTTATATCTGTGATGTCATATACATTTTCTAGTTTTTTAAAGTTAGGGCAATGGGAGATAATAATCTTAGTAATTATTGATTCCACGATTGACCGAAGGGTCAAAAGGATATCAATAAACCGCTAATATTTATCGTAAAAGTAGCATCTATACATTTTGAGATAAAGTTAGTAATTCACTTTGACCAGGATCGATAATACACAATGCACTGACAGGAAATGGCTTAGCACATGCTGCCCCAAGTTGCCTATTCACCATCGTAACTTGATGTACAGTAACATCAGGGTGATTATTTTTTAGATCCGAGATATAATTTACAGGACAGTTTGCAGCGACTAAAATCATCCTTGCATCTCCTTTTGAACAGGCGCTCATAGCTTGCCTTTGACCAAATAGTAGTGTTCCAGTGTTCATTCCTTGTTTTAATTGACGTATTAAATCCATATATATTCCTCCTTAATTCTCAGGGACATAGAATAACTCTACGCTACCTGTTCCAAGAGATACTGGTTGACCGACGATGATATTTTCAGTTACTCCACTTAGATCATCTCTTTCTCCTATAATACCGGCCTTTAGAAGATGCGTTACTGTAACTTCGAAAGCGGAACGTGCCAAAATTGAATGCTTTGTACCGCTGACACCGTGCCTACCGATTGCCCTGACTTCTCCTTCACTGGTCATTACATCTGAAACCATGATTAGGTGTCTGATGTCTACATCCAAACCTGCACCAGCCATTGTATCGAATGCTTCGTTGATTATGGCCTGTCTTGCGGCTTCTATTCCCAAGTAATCATATATTTCACTTATGTTGTTTGTGTAAGTTCTACCCCTATCCACACCAGAGAATTCACTTACTTTAGTTAAATTTGACCCTATAGTTGAAATGTAATATTCACCGTCTTTATTAGGTCCCTGAACGTTTGCTCTTGATATTCCGGGTAATCCTTTTAATCTTAATTTCTTAATTTTGTCTTCTAATTGTAATAGTGCTGTATATGTTGGCGGATCCGTGGCTAAATTTGCTAAATCTTCTGCTTTGGATATACCTGGAATAATTTTTAATTCTTTAGGCCTATCTTCGTTGTCGGCCTGAATATATAACCTCAAAGCCCTGGATAATTTATCCAAAACTTCTGCTCCACTCATATTTTTTAATTTCAAATTACCAGGTATTAATTTTAAAGTAATATGCCTCTGCGTCACTTCAACATCGATTGCCGCTATATCAATAGCAGTAGTAGTTTCAATAGCTGCAGCTAATTCTCTAGCAAGTTTTTCATTGGTCCTCAATGGTTTACCTTTTGAATTTAATTCTTCCATATAGATATTCATAGTAGGAGTTTTCGGTACTTTACGAGCATCGACAATCTCAATAATTCTCGGCAGACCTTGGGTGACGTTAACTGTTGCAACACCAGCATAATGGAATGTCCTCATAGTCATCTGAGTACCCGGCTCTCCAAGAGATTGGGCGGTTGTTATTCCAACTGCCTCGTGAGGATCAACCCTTGCTTTTAACATGTGATTATGAGCCGTTTTAACAACACCTTTTAGTTTATTATCAGTAAGCTTCTTTTCTCCTCTTGATTCAATTCCTTGTACTAATGTTTCAATAACTAGGGGAGTTAAGTATAGGCCCATATCATTTGATTTTTCTTGGATTGCAATATACAATGGATTGTGATTATCTAAATCCCTCATCAATAAAGTTTCACTTTTTTCTTCATCATAAGTTTGTATAGGCAATAAGGTCTTTTTTCTTCTTCGAGAAACTGTTCTCCTCCTTACAACAGTTTTTTCTGTCTTTGCCGCTGCTGCTCTAGCAGATTTACTGGAGCTAGCCATTACATGATGAATTTTTTGGGCCGTGCCTGAATCTATTCCACATATCTGAGCAATTTGCCCAGGTGAAAGTACTTTGACATCATCCCATTTTTTATCATCGGCTAATTTATGAGCATACTCTTCCTCTATGCCCAAATCCATTAATTTCTTCTTTGTTGCACTCTTGACGACCATTATTTAGCACCTCCTAGCGCTTCATCCAAAACTAAGTTAACGTCAAAAGGATCTCCTTTTCTGCTTCTAGCGGGGTCAACTCTATCTTCCCCATATTGAAACTGTACGATTCTATTACCTGTATTTCTAACTGAAGATTGGTCATCAGTTGAGACTTTCAAATCATCCATTGCATTAATTAATCTTCTTTGCATGTATCCCGATTTACTTGTTCGGACTGCGGTATCTACAAGTGATTCTCGTCCGGAAACAGAGAGCATAAAGAATTCAGTAGGCTCTAATCCCCTTTTGAAAGAGGATGAAACGAATCCTTTCTCTTTTGCACCTTTTACTCCACGAGGGAAGTGAGCTAGAACTCTGTCTTGATATCCTCTTTCTAACCTTTTACCACGTACTTTAGGTTGCCCAATTGATCCTGCCATCATTGCCAGGTTATCCATGGAACCACGGGCACCGGATGTTGCCATCAATACAGCAGCGTTATCCTCTCCGAGATATTCTTTTGCAACATTACCTGCATCTGACTTTCCTGTGTCTAATATTTGTAATATATTTTCTTCTAAAGTTTCTTGAGGAGTTCGCCCTGGGCGGGCTTCATATTTTTTACCATCCTTACCGTATTTTGATAACTCTAAATCGACATTGTCACTTGCTTCTTTGTTAATATCCTCAATTTTAGACTTTGCTTCTGGGGGTAGATCTTCATCATCTATTCCAGTAGTAAATCCTAATGAAGTGCAGGCTGCAATGGTCATTTTTGTCATTTCATTGATGAATTTTGCTCCAACTTCATTCCCATGCGTTTGTACAACAGCATCTAGCAATCTTCCATCTTCGGCGCCGATTCCTTTCTTATCTATTGTTCCTTCAATATTGCCTTTGGCAATTTTTACCGTTTCTCCTGATCTATTCTTATACTCTAATTTAAATCCTCCTGGGACAATCAAACTAAGTATTTCTGCACCTCTGTAACCTTTTAATCCATCTTTTTCAACTTCTTTAGGTAACTCGCCTTCATAATTTATAGATCCTAGGACTTCTAGAACTATGTGCTTAGGCAAAATCATGTCATCATGCGTCAGTAGGTAAGCCCCAGAAATATGATCGTGAATTCCACCTATTACACTTCCCCCATATCGTGGAGTAATGATATGCTCTTGGACACGCATCAGAATTTTAGCTTCCGCTCTGGCCTCTTCACTTTGAATAACATGAAGATTCATTTCATCGCCATCAAAATCAGCATTGTATGGCGTGCAGTCTGCTAAATTGAATCTAAAGGTTTTACCTTCCATTACCCTAATTTCATGTACCATCATTGACATCCTATGTAATGAAGGTTGCCTGTTGAATATTGTTACATCTCCATCTATTAGGTGCCTCTCGACAACTATTCCAGGTTTGGGATTTCCATCTTGATCAAATGTGCTTAATCTGTCTTCACTTTCAGTCGGATATGCATTTCCGTATTCGTCTTCTTGTGATGGGCTTCCGCAATGAGGGCACCGTACTTCTAGATGATCCGGGAAGTATTCAGTAGGATTTTCAACTTCCCACCTCCACCTATTATGAATTAATGCACTAGGATCATCTGATGTGAGTGATTTTCCATATCCATCTTCACCACGTAGGTTTGAAATAGTTTTATCTAAGTCAATTCCATTAACTTCTTCTAATTCACCAATTTCATTCCTTCTCATCTCTCTTTTTAATTCTAAACCAGGTAAGAAATTTGGAGCAGGCAAGACTTCGTTCAGGTCTGGCCTATAACCAGAGTATGGTTCATCTTCGCTGCCACTATGGCATTCAGGATTCTTACACCTGAATCCAGCCCAGATATATTTGGTCCTATCTGTAATTCTAACCCTTAGAGTATCTCCACGTATAATATAATTAACTCCGGGATGGTTATCAGGTCCTCTCAATATCATCTGCCTTAGTTGTTCCCTATTCCTACCAGTAACTCTTATTGGCACCGTTAATTCTTTTGCAGTTGAAACTGGTACGCCTACTTCATTAATTCCCAGATTAGGATCTGGACTAATTACGGTCCTAGCACAGAAATTTACTCTTTTACCTGACAAATTACTTCGGAATCTTCCTTCTTTTCCTTTTAAACGCTGAGTTAAAGTCTTTAGAGGCCTGCCTGATCGGTGTCTAGCAGGCGGGATTCCGCTAGTTTGATTATCAAAGTATGTTGTACAATGATATTGTAGCAATTCCCATAAATCCTCTACAATTAACTGAGGAGCACCGGCATCTCTATTTTCCCTTAATCTTTGATTAATTCTGAGTACATCTACTAATTTGTGCGTCAAATCATCTTCCGATCTATCGCCACTATCCAAAGTTATCGATGGCCTAACTGTAATTGGCGGAACTGGCAATACTTTGAGTATTGTCCATTCCGGCCTGCATACATCCTTATTCATACCGATAAAAATTAGGTGGTCATCAGGTATTCTTTCTAACCATTCCCTTATATCTCTAGCGTTAAGTTTATGCTCCCCTTTATCAGCTTTCTTTTCTTTAAATGTTGAGGGTTTATCAAGGATTATTTTACCTTGTTCAGAACCACAATGCATACAAATTGCTCTTTTTGCACTGGAACATTCCTTCTCTATATCTTTTATGGTTTTATTGAATTCTCTTGAACCGACTCCATGCTTAATCATTACATCATGAACTCTTTCTCTGTAATAATCTTGTTCAGATTTTTCCGGATCAAGCGGATGCGTTTCTGGTGAACTATGAAGCAAAATTTTACTACATTTATTGCATGTATTTTTCAGAGACATTTTAATTAATCCAGTAAATCCTATGTGCATAACTGGTAATTCCAATTGTATATGTCCAAAGTGACCGGGGCTTTCATCATATTTGCAATTGTCCGTTGGGCAGACTAAACCTGGTTCAATTACTCCCATTTTTGGATCCATTAATCCTTGCTTGAAAGCGTGACCATCATCTTTGTATGTATCAGCAGTCTTAACTTCTACTGCTGACATTTTTCTAATTTCATTTGGATCCATTAATGCGAATCTGATGCCTGCAATTCTTTTTGGAATTAATGTGTTACTATTTCTTCTCATCTTTGGTCCTCCAGTTCTAATCTCATAGCGACACCTAAACTTTTCATCTCATCCAGTAAAAGTTTGAAAGCATAAGAAGTTTGTATTTTGTAAACTTCTGCACCGTCACCGTGAATTGGAGAGACATATGTCCTCTTCCTAGGATCATACCAAGCGATATGCCCTGATTGCGCGCATACGAATAAATCTATACCATCTGATTCTCCAAGTAATCTATCTTTAATGACCATTGACGCACCGTGTGATATCAGACAATCTCTCTCCATTTCTCCAAATCTTAATCCTCCCTGTCTAGCACGCCCTTCGGTTGGCTGCCTTGTCAGGATCTGAACTCTACCTCTACTCCTCGCATGTAATTTACTACTTACCAAGTGATGTAATCTTTGATAGTAAATAACTCCAACGAATACTTCAGCCGGATATGATTCACCGGTCTCCCCATTCACCATGGACTCTCTACCAGTATGGTTAAATCCATTTCTTAGGAGTCCTGAACGGAGAGATTCTTCTTTTTCTCCGGTAAATGCGGTACCATCAATTCTTCTAGTTTCCATAGCACCGACCTTTCCTCCAATCATCTCTAAAACGTGAGCCACAGTCATTCTAGATGGAATCGCGTGAGGATTAATTAATAGGTCTGGAATTACGCCATCTTCGGTGAAAGGCATATCTTCTTGGTCAACCAATCTTCCGATAATTCCTTTTTGTCCGTGCCTACTAGCAAATTTATCTCCTAGTTCTGGAATTTTATTACTTCTAAGTGTTATTCTAACCAATCTTCCGGAATCAAGAGATTCTGTAACGAATACGTTGTCGACCCAGCCATATTCGCCATGCCTAACATTCATCGAAGATTCGCGCCTTTCTTGAGCCTGCAAAAAAGCGCCATGCGCTTCTTCCAAGAATCTAGGAGGACTAGTCTTACCTACTAATACAGGATTCTCTCCTTTGGCCGTAGATAGGAATGTTTCAGGTATGGGCAATCCATCTCTTTCCAGGTGAGCGTATGAGTCCCATGATTTCAGTCCTTTAATTTCATCTAGACCGGTTCCAGGTATCTCTATCCTCTCTTCTTGTCCTCCAGGAAATCTTTTATTTTCGGCATTGTATGTCCTCATAAATGATGACCTGCCCATTGATCTTTCAACTGATGCTTTGTTCATTACAATGGCGTCCTGCATGTTGTATCCGTGATAACTCATAATTGCCACAACTAGATTTTGACCACCAGGTCTTTGATTGAATTTAGTAGAATCCATAGCCCTAGTTCCTACAATTGACCTTTGCGGATAATGCATAATATGTGCCCTTGTATCTGGCCTTAAACGGTAATTTGCACTAGATAGTCCTAGGCTTTGTTTTACCATAGCTGTTCCGCCTGTAACTCTAGGAGTAGAGTTATGCTCAGGGTATGGGATTAAGGAAGCGCAAACTCCCAAAATCAATTGTGGGTCAATTTCTACATGAGTGAAAATTAAAACAGTATTGCCTTTCTTTTCTTTTCTTTTTAGTGCATCCATATCTTCTTGGTAATAATTTAATGGGATTTTGAATTTTTCAACTATAGTTTTACCATTTGGAAGTTGGATCTCGGCGGCTAATTTAGCGTGTGAAATATCATGTTCTCCGAGATTAAGCCACTCGACTTTATCGGGATTAATGGGCCTTTTATTCTTGGGCGAATGTGAAGGCAAGTCATATGGCCTTGGAGCAATTAAAAGATCTTCTTCTTCTTCTGCATCAATCCATTCTACTACTCCAGTTCTAACGAGATCATTGAAATCTAATTCATTGGATCTAAGCGCATCAAGATGCGCCTTGGATAGAGTCAGGCTTCCGTTATCAATTACTAATAAAGGCCGTAGAATTCGCCCACGGTCTGTATTGATAAATACATCTTTATTTTCTGTATCATGTCTAATACTAACTTCATGCCTAATTTTACCTTGCCTTCTGCGGCGCTTAAATTGGCTAACTAACTTCTGAGGTCTTTTATGTAATCCAAATATATCCCCATTTACGTGGACTCTCGAACCATCTGCCCATCCATCAGGATTGTCATTAACGCCGGTTTCCTTTAATAATTCTTTAACATCTCCTTCTGCTACTTCCTCAGAAACGTCAATCATCTGTGCTGCATTCTTAACTAGTCCGCAATTTTGACCTTCTGGAGTTTCGTTAGGGCATAGTCTACCCCATTGCGTAGGATGCAAATCACGTGCTTCGAAATGAGGTTGACTTCTAACTAGAGGACTTGTTACTCTCCTCATATGAGAAAGTGCAGAGAGGAATGTAGTCCTGTCCAATAATTGACTGACTCCTGAACGCCCTCCGACCCAATTTCCAGTAGCAAGTGCATGCATTATTTTAGAAGTTAAAACATCTGGCCTCAAGCATGAATTTATTTTTAATTCTCTTTTACGATTGTGATGTCTTTCTAATTGATATTTTAGATCCCTAGCCAACTGTTGTAAACTAACTCTGAATAAATCTTCGATTAAATCTCCTGCTAAACGTACCCTTTTATTTGCATAATGATCTTTATCATTTGGATCTTTGTTATTAATTGCCATTTCTAAAACCTGTCTGACAATTCTACCAAGGAAAATAGCTTTTTTCTGTCGGTGCTCATATCCTGCACCCAGATGAGGAAGTAATTCTTTATCAAGTAGATTTTGAATTCTTGATTCTCGATATTCTTTTTGTTGACCTGCTGCAAACTTCTTTTCTAACCAAGCCAATGCTTCTTCTTCATTCTCAACACCGTATTCTTCGTTGTCCTTAACATCATTAAGGTTTGCCACCGTATACTTCATTGCTTCGACTGGTCCGGCTATCGAAGAGAAAATTTCCCTATCATTAGACATTCCTAATGCTCTCATCAAAAGTACTACTGGAATTGCTGTAGTCCCTGCACTTGGAATTTTTACCATTAGCATTCCATCTCTTCGCTTTTCAACATTTAATGGTTTTCTAACGCCATCTTTTTGTGAAAATATTTTTGCGACTTCTGTATCATGAGCATATTTCTTATTTCTCTCTACTGTAACCCTATTTGGTGCTAAATCTTCCATCGATATTAGCACTCTCTCAGTACCGTTTATTATGAAATATCCGCCTGGATCGACTGGATCTTCGCCAAATTTTCGTAATAATTTGACATATTGTTCTGCATCTTCAGGAGATGTGTCGGGAGATAATTTTCTATTTGAGTCAATATTGTTAGCGTGTAAATTACATCTAGCAGATCTAACCATTATTGGCAGATTTCCTATATGTACATTCTTTTCATCCATATACCCTAAATCAGCACCAGGAGATGGAGGTAAATCGTCCCTATATATTCTAAAATCTAGATATACCGGAGCAAAATATGTTAATTTCCTTAATCTGCATTCCATAGGAGTTGCAGGATGTTCTGCGCCGTTCGCTTCTCTAATAGTAGGTTGACCTAATCTAATATTTTTTACTCTGACAACTATTTCTTTTTCTAAAACATCCAGTTTAATTAGGCCACCTTCGGCCTCATCAACTTCAAAATCATCACTACCGATTCTAATGTTTCTTACGATTTTTTCCATCCTACTTGATTTACCATCTGAGAGCGGTATACAATCATTATAGGATGCAAGTTGGTGATTCACTAAACTTCTTTTATCAAAATAACTTTTTACGATTTCTTTCATCTAAATAACTCCCTTAAGCTCTCTCCACTACTAATCTGTAGGCAATACTTGTGCCTGCTGATCTACTATATCTTTTTACTTTCATTACCCTATTGGTAAGCCAACCAGCCAACAAGGTATCATCTTCAGCCTCTGTCATTTCTTTAATTGCCTGAACTGCAGGATCTGTAATCAGAATTTTTGGCAATAATTCCTTTGCAAGTCTATCTTTACCTTCGAAATCTTTTTCCATTAAATTCCAGGGAGATAGTTCAAGTTCTTCATTTTCAATCGGCACTAACTCATGATGAGGAACTAATATGTGATTTAGAACATTAAATCTGTCATCACCCTGAGGTATATCTTCGTCCAATAGCGCATTTCTAGAAATTGTTATTCTGCCACTCCTACTTCTTTTTCTAGACGCCATTTGTTCTCGGATTACGGCCATAATTATTTCTAAATCTGCACTTCCTAATTCAAGGTCAACTTTTTTGGCGACTTGTTCGACAGTCATCCTTTTTATGGCATCCATATTGGCATCATCGGCCAATTTGTGAGCCCTATCTTCAGGTACACCTAGTTCTATCAGCCTTTTTTTAGTTGAACTTTTTACTGCCATATTCGCCTTCCCCTTACCTGCAAAAAAGCATGAACCAAGAGCTTAGTCAGGCGGGCCTGACGGGATTCGAACCCGCGGCCGACGGGTTAAAAGCCCGTCGCTCTACCTGACTAAGCTACAGGCCCATAGCATATGCTGGGCTATCAGCCGTCCTAGGAGGGGTTTAAGAATCTAACTAACCAAGCAGTGTTGAGAGCCGAGGAAGGTCCCCGTATTGGAACAGGGAATGCGCATCCATAGGGCGCTTATTGGATAAAGGTTTTCAAAAAATGAGATTGTTATGATGGATTTAAACGGTAAGAATATATTGTTTAAAATTGAAAAAATATGTTCGTGGAATTTGAACGTTCCTAAAACTGTTTATGCACCTAGAGAAGATACATATTTACTCGCTGATGCTATAATCAAAATTGGAATTAAAGTAGGTAATGCTATGGAAATTGGATGTGGCTCCGGCGCGTTGTCAATGTTGATGGCCCATCTAGGTTGGAATGTCACCTCCTGTGATATTAATCCGAATGCAGTATTAGCAACAAAGTGTAATGCAAAGAACAATGGTTTAGACGGTAAAATTAATGTAGAACACAATGAAATTGGAAATAAATTAAAATTTGATTCAAATTTAACTCTAATTGTATGGAATCTCCCCTATCTAAATCCATTGAAAGATGGTGATGATTATTTAGAATTTATAGAAGATGCAGCTTATATTGATATCGATAATGGAGGTTGGAGTCAAAAACTTATTGATGAATTAAAAAAATCTAAAATATCTGATGATTGTGTAATACTATTATTATTTCGAGTTCATCCAATCAGCCCTAGTTCACCTTCATCATGGAAGATGCATGGATGGGCTGCTAGAAGAATTAATTATTTAATATTGGGAGATGAGAAACTAGAAGTCTATGCTTTTTGGAAGCCAGCTTTTAACCAACCGCCGCTCATATTGGATGAATGTGAAAGTACGATGGACGAAGCCAAATTACTATCAACGAAAGGGTGGAATAGAGTCGTCGCAAATAATCAACTAAATGGCAGAGGAAGGAGATATTCGACTTGGGATTCAAAATCTGGAGATATGACTGCAACCTGGTTAATATCAAAATCAATATTGAAAGATATTGACATTGGTTTATTACAAATAGAGATAGGATCTATAGTTTCAAACGCATTGTCAGCCAATTTAAAATGGCCAAATGACATATTATCTAATGATTTCAAAAAAATTGGAGGAATCATACTAGAATCTAGTGATACGGAAAATTGTATTAGATTAGGGATTGGTATAAACAAGAATCGAAGGAATATTGAAGGAGTTGAGGCATCAGGATGGATTGAAAAATTTTATAAATATTCTAACTTGGATATATTCGCGCTAATAGATGCTGCATTGGCCTCAAGATTTGAGGTTAATTATATTAAATCGGATCTGAAATACTTAGATTATTTGGAGAATTCTTGGATCTCATTATCTCAATTTTTATCCAGAGGAGTAAGTGCATCAATACATAACAATAAATTCCAAGAAAGAGTAGTGAAATTAAATGAAAATGGTTCTTTGGATTTTGTTAACGATAATACATTAATCAATAGTGATAAGATAGATGAAATATATTGGAGATATTTTGTTAAAATTTAATCTTCATTCTTTCCCGGACTAATTTTATTTTACCTGAACTAGTAATGGTCTCAATTAATTCATGGGAATTAAGAATTTCAATAGATTTTTTGTATGAATTGAGATCTATTTTGACAATGGAATAAGTTACCGTATTTACTGTCTTAAAATCATATAGTTTCCAAATAGAATTAATTAATAAATCATCAAGAATTGTCTCAAATTTAGCCCTAGTTTGGAGTTTTGAATCTAGAGCCAAGCCAATCCACCGATGCTTTCCCCTTTTAGCCTTAGTTAACCCAGCCATATGTTCCGGGAAGGGGTTTAACTTAACCAATGATGGTGCGCCCTACTAATATGGGGGAAACCACATTCGATGAAATCAGTAATTACAAGGGCGATAACGAAAATAAAAATAATTCAATTAGCAATCCTTCCACTTTACCGCATTTTATTTTATTATTATTAAATGCTAGCATATTATATTTATTAATGAAGTCAAACTATGGATTAATCGGCGTTAAAGGTAGTTCAATATTTCTTTCACTGACAATTAGCTATTGCATCGCAGCTTATATTTATACGACTGAATTTGGTTTAAAAACATTAAAAATTGAAGATAATGGGATGGGAATATTAACTGGTAAATATTGGTTTTTAGCTATAAAGGCGGTAATTCCAATGGTTTTCATGTCATTGATTTTAATTGGAATTATTAATATAATTTTTACAGAAAGTGGAATTGATTATTTCATGAGTTCCTTATTTATTGTAATGTCACTTGGACAGGGAATATCAATAATTACTGGTGGAATCATTTACTACGATGGTAAGAGCATCAATAGAGCAAGTAATAATACTGAAAATTATAGAATAATGAGAGTTGTATTCATTGTCATAATTTTTATCCCATTAATTTGGTGGTTTGGATATGGTGCAGAAAATGCATTGGATAAAACCATAATTATTAATTTATTATGGATTTTATATGCAATAACAATAGGATTGGTAGCTTACTTATTAGATAGGTGTACGTCCAACACTCGTAATAATTTAGGTTTAAATGGAGCAAAAGCAGATAAGTTTCTTTTATTGATGATTATTACAATTTCTTGGCACCTCCTTAGTGCATGGAGGAGGAACCCAATTTTAGTAGAGTCTACTGATTTATTAATGTTATTTGAAGAGGGAGTATTGATGCTTCTTACAATATTACTTACTGTAACTGCATTGATTAAAAAAGGAAAAAAGAGAGGGTGGAAAATATTTGAAGGCCAATCAGCCATTTTTTGGGGAGTGGCGTTTGGATACGCATATTCTGGAAGTATTAGTTCACTAACAATACTATCAGAAAAATTAACAGAAAGTAGCCTATTACAAACCACGGCTTTGGGGCATCTTTTAACTGCATTTATAATTATTATCATATTGCCAAGTTCGATTAAGAAGTTTATGAATCACGAAGAAGAATGACAGGATTCATCATAAATTATATTCCACTTAATACCGCTATTAGCCTTAATTTTCCCAGCATATTATCACTTGTTCTTGCACCAAGAATTACTTGACAATCCGGATCCAATATTGATAAGAATCCTTCTGAAACTTGCTCAAGATGTGCTAAAGTCATATCTGGGCCGCCTTCTACTTGTATTAAACAACCCTTGGCACCCTGCACTTCGATATCATAAAGTGGAGATTTTTTAGCCATTTTAACGACCTGATCTGGATCATTAGTACTCCCAGTACCGACTACAAGAGTTGCGTCACCTGATTTATTTACTATTGTTTTTAAATCCATCAAATCTAGATTAATTTTTCCAACTTTGGCTAAAGTTGTGACTAACCCCTCTATTAATTCTCCGATCCATTCAGACCCAAACTCCCAATCCGAATTTCTATCATTTGCTTGCCATGCAAGGCGTTCCATACTCAATTTAATGCATACATCCGAAACATTTTCAAGATATGGTAATGCATGTTTTGCTATGGCTGATCGAAGAGGTTGTTCGGCAAAGGGGAGTCCAGCTAAAGAAACTACAACACTGCCTGCATCTTGAGCCATAGAGGCAATTTCAGGTGCAACTCCCGAACCGGTTCCCCCGCCCAATCCTGCCAAAATAATTACTAATTCAGAAGATTTTAATAATGGCTTAAATTCACTTATGCCCTCTTTTAGCCTATGTTTTGCTACTCTACTAAGGGTAGCTGTCCCTTTATCATGATCTCCCAAGGATAATTGCAAACAGTGAGCAGAATTAATTCCAGAAAAAGAATCTTTATCGGCATCAATTAATAGTAAATCTGCAAATTTCTCGCACCTTAAATGGGCTTGACTAGCCCATTTACATCCTATGCCTCCAGCGCCGACTATCAATATACTACCGCGCTCCATGCATATGGAAGTATAGGTGAATTATATTATCCTAGTCATAATTTAGATATCTTTGATAACGCCTTCTTTCATCTCTTGCCCACGCATTATCCGGTTCTAAAATCAGAACTTGTTCATATATCTTGATTGCATTTTTGAAGTCTGATAAATATCTACCTTGCATATGACCCATGACATTTAAGATTGGTATACAGTTTGGATTTTTATTTAGAAGTTCGATTAGAATATTTTCCGCCTGCGTGATTTCCATTAACTCCATATGATCTTCTGCGATCCCTAAATTATTGATTTCATAATCATTCAAATCATAAATATTTCTCCAAGTAGGGCCTGTCATAGACTTGCTAGGGGCCACGTAGTTTTATATTTTCGAGAGTAATGAAAACTTGTTAAAATAGATAGTCAAGGAAAGTGGTTAACTGGAACCTTAATAGTCTACTTTCAATTGGACTGGATTATCATAGAGGCTAAAGTATGAATAGTGCGGTTTTGTCCTCAAAAAGAGTAATTGTTTTGGGAGCATTATTGATATTTATGGCAGGCAGTAGCCAGGCGATTCATAGCGGCGTCGGAGGGGATGCAAATAATCAAGGAGATGTTGCGATTGCTGGATGTACATGCCACGCATCTGAACCAGATAATTCCGTAACGGTAATACTTAATTCCGTACCATATCATTATTCATATGGCACTATCTATAACATGGAAATTCAACTCATAGGGGGTCCAGAAATACTGGTTGGCGGTCAATCAGGAGGATTCGCTCTAAGAGTTAGTAGTGGAACTCTAGGGCCGGGAATAGGATATGAAAGTTTAGTGCAAAATTGGGAAAATGACCTATCGGCACTTACTCATACCTCGGCAGGATCTAAGGTTGAAGATAGGGCATGGCACATCATTTGGAATTCACCGGACACAATGGAAGAAGATACAATGGTTACATTTTGGCTAGCAGGAAACTCGGTAAATGGAGATAAAATCCCATCTTCATTGGATAGGTGGAATAGATTAAGTGTGACTCTCGAAGAGGGAGAAGATAATGGAAAAACTAGAACTGTATTTTCTGGTAATGGAGACATCAATCCCCCTGCTCCTGTGACTGATGAAATCGACTTGCACCACATGGGTGCAAAGTTAAGGGCCCATTGGCTAGGATTACTAGGATTTGGAGCTGTTATATTAGTAATTGTATTTTGTGGTTTGTTTTTAAGATATGGATTTTCAAGACATTATGTTGGACGTAGTAATTTACTCAAATTGAGAATAAAACACCTCAGAAGAGGTGATCAACTTTGAAAGATGATGTTGTCATGAGATTATTACGAGATGTTAGCCTCGGAAAGGTATCTGTTGAAGAGGCCAGGGAAGCACTAGAAGGCATCGATATTTCGGAAGAAAATTATGTAAAGGCAGTGGACCATGGAGTATTTAATATGCCAAAACCGGGAACTATAGTAAGGGCCAGCATATCTCCCTCTGGAGATTCATGGTTAATCATCCTAGTAGGATTATGGGGCATAATCTGGACATTATTTTGGGGAGGTTCATTGTCATATGGATTATACAATCATTGGAATCAACAAATGCTAGCATTTGATTTAGCAATGACATTACTTACCATCATAATCATGGGAATCGTATACCTAAAATATGTTATGCCTGACGTAGTTGTTGTAAAGCACCGAAGAAACAAATATATAACAAGGAAAGATCCTGAGTCTTGGAAAAAATATGAGGCATGACCATGGCTAGAAGATTCAAATTACGTCCTTTACCTAATGACACCGATGATAATAAAGAATCATTAAAAATGATAGATCGAAGAGAGTTTATGAGACTGTCATTCAATACAGCCGCGGGACTAATCACAATGGCAAGTATCGGAAGTGTTGGATTCGCATCACTATTAATGGGCCAACCTGAAGCAGATGGAGGAGATACGGCGGTTAGGTTTTGGGTACCTTCGGGAGCAGAAGATACAGCTTGGTTTGGAGATCGTCATCTTGAGCCTATGAGTTACAGCGCATTTCAAACTGCAGCAGCCAATACCAAAACAGGAATGATAGGCGCTCAAGGAGTCTGGTCAGGATTACCCGTTAACGTAGTTTATGTCCCTCATGAAGAAAATAAAGACTCACCCCTGGTCCCCAATAAACCAAGATTTCAGTACCTAGAAGGTTACGATTTAGGTGGCAAATATGTTGGTTCGGGAAGAGAAGTAGAAGATGATTCAACTTATTCGACATTATCGATTCATGATAATATGATAATAATATTTTCAAGATGCCCTCACCTCTGTTGCATACCAGGATGGCAATTAGTAACTAATAATTATACGGGAGACAGTTGGGCATCAGGAGGAACCGATTCTGGTGGCGATAAATTATTTTGTATTTGCCATTCCAGTAGATTTGATCCAACAGCGATTGAGAAAAATAGTATGGGAAGAGGAGTCCCATTTGATTTCATTGGAGTAAGAAGAACGGGTGGCCCTGCACCCAATGGAATGCCATTAATACCGTTTGTAGTAAATGGCGATATTATTGAGGCTTTACCAGATTTTAAAGACTGGTATGCATATTGTGGTTGAGGTAGATATAGATGATTCAATTTTGGTTCTTATGGCTTTTTATTGCAATAGTAGTTGTTATTGTAGCATTCACTCTACGAAAAGAAAGAGATGATATGCCTAGAAAGGACATTTTAAGGGCAGTAGAAAGTAATGCTAGCAATATGGGTTTAGCCGAAAAGTTATTTTTATGGGCATTTTCGTGGCTAGATACCAGATTTAGAATACAAGATTATTGGGGGATGAGTAGGGATGCATTCCATAGCGTTCACAGGCAG
>JBKEHQ010000008.1:0-29404 GCA_046710875.1 Candidatus Thalassarchaeaceae archaeon | reverse complement strand
CTCCTATAATGTCTAGTTTTAAGCCAGTTATAGCAGCATCAACTAATTCTATATCACTTAATGATTCAAAATTCTTTTCGTATAGTTTCCCTGCATTAATAAATGCTTTTAATGGTACTAATCCCACAAGTTCAGAACTTATGACGTCTAGACCTATTTTGTTAGCTTCAATTTTAATAGACTCTGTAACTTCATATAAACCTGTTATATTATAGTCTAATAGATTCATAGATACTTGAGCGGTATTTTCATCATACATCCAACCAGCTGCTTGTAAAGAAGGAAATTTTCCTATTGTCCTTGTCGGTTTACCATTTCCATCTAATATCTTTGAACCATTACTATCTTTTCTCAATATACCACTGGTTCTAATGATCCCTGATATTTTATTTGCTAATAATTTGTCAGATGTATTAAGATTGACGTTATATGCAATTAACATGTTACGTGAGCCCGTAGCAGTTACACCTGATTTTGGTATAAAAATCGATGGCCCATAGTCAGGTTGCCATTCACTTAATACGATTTTACTTTCAATTCCTTCGTACTCTCCTCTTCTGATATTAGGTAAACTTATTCTATCTTTAGATTTCGCAGCATGCCCATATAGGTAAATTGGTATGCCACAAGAGGAACTTATTTCCTTTGCATATCTTTTAGCCAATTCTGTACATAAATCTAGTGATGCATTTGATAATGGTATAAATGGAACTACATCAACTGCTCCCATTCTAGAATGCTCTCCTGTATGATTCTCCATATCTATTAATCTATATGCCATTTTAGAACTCTCAATTGCTGCTTTTAATACCGCTTCTGGTTCACCAACAATTGTAATTACTGTTCTATTGAAGTCATATCCCATATCAACATCCAGTAGTGAGGCTCCGCTTACAGATAATATACAATTTGTTATTTTATCAATAATTTCAGTATCTCTACCTTCACTAAAATTGGGCACACATTCTACTAATACTTCATCCATGTCATTCGCACCGACCTTCATATCAAGAGGATTATCATCAACTGTATGAATTTTGAGTATTATTGATCGGACTATCATTTTTCTTTTTGTTTATTATTTCTATTGATTTTACAAAGTCAGATTTAGTTACAGAATTTCTATTGTCTGATATAGCATTTATTGCTGCTTCTACTACTAATGATTTTAATTCCGCGCCGCTAAATCCATCAGTTTTATTACTTAAATAATTTATATCTACGTTCTTAGATAATGGAGTATTCTTAGTGTGAACCTTTAAAATACTTACTCTAGCCTCTTTTTGAGGTAATGGAAGGTTTACAACTCTATCAAATCTACCTGAACGTAATAATGCTGCATCAAGAAGTTCTGGCCTGTTAGTCGCAGCAATAATTTTTACATCTTTAACTGAATCAAAACCATCCATTTCTGCTAGTAACTGCATAAGTGTACGTTGAACTTCCCTATCACCTGATGTTGTAGAATCTAATCTTTTTGATCCGATAGAATCTATTTCATCTATAAAAATAATCGATGGTGCTTTCTTGCTTGCTAAATCAAATAATTCTCTAACCATTCTCCCACCTTCTCCGATATACTTTTGTGCTAATTCAGAACCAACAATTCCAAGAAATGTAGCTTTGGTTGATGTAGCAACTGCTTTTGCGAGCAATGTCTTACCAGTTCCAGGTGGACCTGCAAGAAGAATCCCTCTAGGAGATTCTATCCCAAACTTTAGAAATGCTTCAGGATTTTCAATAGGTAACTCAATTGCTTGTCTTATTTGTTTAATTTGTTCTTCTAAACCTCCAATATCTGAGAAACTAACATTAGGTGACTCAATAATTTCAGCACTAGATACTAAAGGATCCCAAGCATTGTCCAAAACATCAATAACTGACAAATTATCTTGGTTTAATGCTACTCTAGCCCCTGGTACTAACTTTGTTTGATCTATAAAGGAGTTGACACTCACGAGGAAAACTGTACCATTAGAACTTCGTACAATTGCATTATCATTCATTCTATCTTGAATATGGCCAATAACAAATGGGGGTGAACGTAAGTTACTAAGTTCCTCATCTAATCTATTAGCTCTTTTTTTTAATCTAGAACATTCATTTTCTAAAAATAATTTATCAGTTAAAAGTTGCTGTGCGGTTTCGGAGAGATCGGTAAATTTATCTTGTAAGTTATTGAAGGATTTAGAAAAATCTTCTGTATTATGAATGTTGATTTTTTTATTAGGAGATTCATTCACCTTGCTTGACATATTTAATCTAGACGTCTACAGTTTAAGATATCTACGAAGGAATGATGTGTTAGAGCCCCTTGGCTTCTGCATGGGAACTTGCGAACTGTGTGGAATGGAGAAAGTAACTACTAAGAGAACAAGAGCATCGTCAACTATCGTAGATTGTTGTACTAGGTGTATTGATTCTTTAGGATTAACGACGATTCATAATATAACTGATAAATTTGAAGGTAGTTCTACCCAAAATACAGTAATAAATAATCAAAGGTTAGTTGGTTCTGAAAACGAAGAATTAATTTCGAACTTCCATATAAAAATCCGTGAAGAGCGGGAAACTCGAAATCTAAGCCAAGAAGATTTAGCTAAGAAGATTAACGAGAGAGTAAATATAATTCAAAAAATTGAGAATGGTAACAGAGTTACGGATTCTGTAATTAAAAAATTAGCTAAAGCACTAGATATTATACTCTATGAGGGCATAACTCCTCAAAATGAACGCATTGTTAAAATTAAAGAAGATAATGAAATGACAATGGCCGATGCTAATATATCTGATGTAACTGCAACACCTAAATCTAAAACACCTAAGAAGAAAATGAGGAAATTAGGAGTTACTAGATCCGGTGCAAGGAAGAAAATAAGAGAATGATATTATGGAAGATGTTCCATTACATATAATTCATTTAGATCAAGATGATCCAAAAAAATGCACAGCGAGAAAAATGGCTAAATTTTATTCTGCAAAATTACATAATAATGTCAAAAATTCTCCAAAACGTGGCTTTTTACTAAATCCTCATAGTGAATCTATCCTGGGCCCGGATGATAAAAAAATACTAAATTTAGGTGCATCAATTGTAGCATTAGATTGTTCTTGGAAACAGATAGATAGTTCGTTAGAATTTATAAAATATAAGACTAAACTTCAGGGGAAAACCCTGCCTATTGTATTAGCAGCAAACGAAGTATCCTGGGGGAAACCAGGAAGATTATCTACAGTCGAAGCTTTTGCTGTGTCTTTGTATATTTTAGGTAAACCCAAACAAGCAAGAAAAATTTTGGAACCTTTTAGATTTGGCTCACAATTTTTTAAATTAAATAAAGAACCATTAGAAGCTTATGCTAACGCAAATTCGAACTCAGAATTAATAAATATTCAATGGGATTATTTCGATAAACCTGAATTACCGGATCAATGACCCTGTAGTTATTTCACCTTCAGGCGTAAGTAATTTTACATTTCCTTGATCATCATCAGCAGCTAATAACATTCCTTCTGACATTATCCCTCTTAATTTTCTTGGTTCTAAATTAGCAACATATACTACATCCATTCCTTCTAATTTTTGTTGATTATAAATCCCCTTTAAACCGGCACATATCGTACGTGTCGTAGTAGGGGAGTCCTGCAATGTTACTACCCATAATTTATCTGCATTGGGATGTTCTTCTACTTTTATTATCTTTCCAGTCCTCATTTCGACTTTCATAAAATCTTCAAAATTAATAAAATCACTCTCCTTGATATTCGCAGTAGTACTTACGTCTTCATCATTACTATCAAAATTAATGGCTATTGATTCTTCTCTTTGTATGATTTCTTCTAAATCTAACTTCTTAAAAAGGGGTTTAGGCTTATTATCAGTCCATGACATGCCTATATCAAAATTAAATGCATCATCCCATAAAGCGTCATCAATATCCTCAGTTTCTCCCATCATTTCCCACAACTGTTCTGATTGAAAAGGCATAAAAGGCCTTGTAACTATTGCTAACCCTCTCATAATTTTCCATGCATAGGCTAGGCCAGATAGAGATAAGGCTCTATCTTCATGGGCAGAATGTTTGAGATGTTTCCATGGTTCACTTTGTTGTAATAAGACATTTCCTTTTTGAGAGATATTCATTACATGCCTTAACGCTTCTTTAAAACGATGTTTTTCTAATGACTCCGAAGCATTATGTAATAATTCATTAATTTCTATTGTTAAGATATCGAAATTTAACGGATTATCAAATTCTGATAACGGGTTGGATTTGGCATCAGAATCTAATCTATGGGCCAAAGTCAATACTCTATTGACATAATTGCCATAATTGCCAATCAATTCATTGTTGACTCTATCAACATATTCATCCCATCTAAAATCCGTATCATGGCCCTCAGGCATATTGATTGATAAGTAATATCTCAATGTATCGGCCTGATATTGTTCCAAAAATTCTGGTAACCATACTCCATGTTTACGACTTTTACTAAATTGACCACCTTGGAGCATTAAATATTCATTTGCTGGAACGTTCGTAGCTAACATTAAATCACCATTAGATTGTAAATTAGAAATTTCTTCATTATTTGTAGCTGCATTAATTCCCATTTGAATAGCAGGCCATATTATAGTATGAAATGGAATATTATCTTTACCCATGAAATATATTGATTTGGATTTGAATTCCTCATCATGGTTTAACCAATATTTCCATGCATCATCGCCCATATGATGATTATTAGGATTTGCATATCTTTCTGCCCAAATTCTAGGGCATGAATAATATCCCTGGACAGCTTCAAACCAAACGTAAATTCTTTTATTCTCCCATTTTTTTTCAATCATTGGTAATTTAATGCCCCATCCAATATCTCTTGTAACTGCGCGAGGGCGTAAACCCATATCTAGCCAATTTTTAGTCATAGACCTAACATTAGGTTTCCATAATTTATTATTTTCTAATGCAAATTTTTCCAATTGATTTTGAAATAATTCTAACCTAAAAAATAAGTGTTCTGTATCTTTTATTTCAATCTTCACATTTGGATCTAATTTGGATCGTGGATTAATTAATTCATTATTTTCAAACGTAGCACCACATTCATCACATTGATCCCCTCTAGCGCCATCAGCTTCACATCTTGGGCATGAGCCTTCTACATATCTATCGGGAAGGAATTTAATAGACCCATCATCGTTTATAGAACAATATTGTTGCATTATTGATTCTTGTAGATATCCTTGTGCATGAAGTAATGAAAACACCTCTTTAACTATTTCTTTATGCCTTGTATCTGTTGTTCGGTTATACAATGTCCCTCCATATTCTATTCCTCTTGGATCCACATTTCTATCCCATGAACATCCTAAATCTACGAGTGCTTTGAAATTAATTTCGTGAAACCTATCTACTACTTCTTGAGGAGTTATATTTTCTTGTTCCGCAGTAACGGTTATTGGCGTGCCATGTTCATCTGATCCACTACACATCAACACTTTTCGACCCTTAGATCTTTCATATTTATATTGAATATCAGCGGGTAAGCAGTTGCCAGCTACATGTCCCAAGTGAAGCGGGCCATTTGCGTATGGCCAAGCCATAAATATTGATACTCTCTCCATGCTTCCCATACCCTATTATTATCATATCCTAAAGTTAGATATTTATGTCATGTTCGGTTCGATAGCACTGGAGCCGGTATCGTGAACAATGAAATTTCTATTTTAAGATCATTAAAATGGTCATCTAGAGGCAACTAAATTGGCTGATTATACCTTAATTATTTTATATTCATCTTTGGCTTTAGGTGCATCATTCTTATGCAGTATATTGGAGGCGGTATTGCTATCTACCAGTCATAGCCATATTATAGCGATAAAGGATACTCACCCAAAAGTTAGCAAAAGGTGGGCCGAATACAAAGAAGATCCAGAAAGGCCATTAACAGCAATATTGACATTGAACACTATCGCTCACACAGTTGGAGCATTAGGAGTAGGCTCAGAAGTAGAAAAGATCGCAACTGGAGAATATGTAGTGGCAGCAACAGCAGCAATTCTAACGTTGGCTATTTTATTGTTAAGTGAGATATTACCGAAAACCATCGGTGCTCTTTACTGGAGGAAGTTGACTGTACCTTCGTACAATGTACTTAATGTGATGATGTTCATACTAGTATTCATAATTAAACCCATAGAAATCATTAGAGGATTTTTACCAGATGTTCAATCTGAAACTGTTACACGTACAGAACTTTCAGTTATGGCCGACATGGCAGAAGAGTCGGATGTTATTGAGGAAGATGAGGAAAAGGTAATTCACAACTTATTGAAACTAAGGGAAATGGAAGTTAGTACTGTTATGACACCTAGAGTTGTTATGAATACCGTTTCATATAACGAAACTGTAAATGACATATTGGAAAGGATGCCCATCATGATAAATGGACGCATGCCAATGACAGGTGAAAGCATAGATGATGTACAGGGTTTTGTATTAAGAAATGAAATATTAAGAAGCGCTGCTAATGATGATCATCACATCACTATGAAAGAGATATCAAGGGAAATTAGGTCGTGTACTTTAGATGAATCAGTAGATAAAGCATTAGATATATTATTGGAAAATAAAGTTCAAATCTTGATAGTTAAAGATGAATTTGGAGGTACCTCAGGAATATTAACCATGGAAGATATTATAGAAACATTACTGGGAGTAGAAATAGTAGATGAATCTGATCAAGAAGCAATAATTGAAGGTGACCATCATGAAGATATGAGGGCACTAGCAAAGATTAGATTTGATAATGAATCAGAATAATTACTTATATTTTAATTAATTATAGGTTAATTTTCTTTTTATTAGTTATTAATTTATTCAATCCGTAGTAAATTAATATAATTACTATCAAACATGCTATGATTGGAAATAGTAATGCTAGTATTGTTAAAATTACGGTTGCGAAATTTTCACCTGTGGCTATGACAGGATTTCCCAAACCAGCAGTCATGAAAGTCGATGCTGCTCTTGTAACTACAGTTGTTCCTTGAATCACGCCTGATACGCCCCCTCCAGCAATTATTGCTAGTACCCATTGGAAAATAGGGTCCGTATTACCTTCTAGAACCATCATTGTCATCAAAAATCCAGCAAATACGGATGCAGGACTTGCAATCGTGTCTAATAAATTATCCATCCAAGGTACATAATATCCAAAAAATTCTGAAGTTGTCGCTATACCTAATAAAAAAATAGAGATATTTGAATCAAAAAATTCAAACTCAGTACCATCTAAATTAACCTCTATTAAACTAGTTCTCATCAATATAGATAACATAAATGGAGGGAGAAAAACTCGAAAACCTGCGGCCGCAGACAGGCCTATTCCCATACACAAGGCAGTAATTAAATCAAACCCATTCATATATTCCGGATTACATAATATCTAAAAGATATATCTGTCATAATATCATATAGGGGTTTTTATTCCTAGTGATCTCACTATGCACCATCCAGCTCTGGCTTCCCAAATGGCAAAAAGACCTCCGAATATGCTACCCAACGCTGGCAGTAAGTATACAGAAGATGTTACTACATTCGTATTAATTAAAATAATTAGTATAATTCCAAATGAGCAGGATAGTATACCAGCGATTAATCGAAATAATTTCCCTTTAGCATCTATGTTACAGGCCAATTGCATGGTAATAGGTCCACTCGTCAATATATTAATGAGTGTTTAATTATAATCTTAATATAATAATAATTATTAGCCATGGCTAAACTTTATATTAGCCACCTCTAACATATCGTTATGACATCCATTGCGAGGGAGGATTACCTCAAGGCTATGTGGAAGTTAGGATCATCTAATATCGGAACTTTGGAATTAGCTAATCATTTGGAAGTAACTCCAGCATCAACTACAAAAATGATACTTAAATTAAGTGAAAATGGGCTGGTCCATCATAAACCTTACAAGGGGGCATCATTAACAGAAATTGGCCTTAAACAAGCGTTATCAGTAGTACGAAGACATAGATTATTGGAAACATTCTTATCCAAAACTTTAGGATTGAGTAATGAGAATTTACACGTAGAAGCCGAAAGATTAGAGCACGCATTATCAAAAGATCTTGAAAATTCAATTGCAGAATATTTGGACAACCCTGTCCGTGACCCTCACGGGCATCCGATCCCTGGTCCAAATGGTGAAATTTTCTCTAATGAAGATATTGTATTATTTGATTGCCCAATAAATTCTATATCAAAAATAAGGCAAGTCCCCGATGAAGATTCAGAAATTTTATTATGGTTAAAAAATAATGGAATTAATCTCGGAGAAAAAATATATATAAAATCTAAAAATAATTTTGATGATAGCTTGGTAGTAGAGATTAATAATTCAATAATTGAAATATCATCCAAAATAAGTAAACTAGTATATGTGTCTATAGAGTGATTTTATGACATTATCTGAATCCAGCAATAATGCTACTGAAAAGAATATATTCTATGAGGTTAGATATTTCCGAATATTTACATTAATATTATTATTAATATTAACCATTTTTCCTGGAGAATTAGGAGAAATAACTAGAATATCTATATTTGATGCTTATACTCAAGTGTCTGTTTTTGTAGCATTTACATTATTACTATTCTTTGGTTTTGAGCATTACTTGAATATCGATGTTGGTAAATTTATGAATAATGGAGGTGTATGGCAAGTTCCTACGGCATCATTATTGGGTGCTATGCCCGGATGTGGCGGTGCAGTAATCGCAATTACTGCATTTGCTAAGGGGAATATTAGATTGGGTGCAATGGTTGCTGCTTTAATTTCAACAATGGGTGACGCCGCATTCCTATTATTGGCAAAAGAACCGGTAACATATCTTAAAGTTATGATTATTTCTACTACAGCCGCCATATTGACTGGATGGATGGTAGATAGATTTCATCCTGGTGAGTTATATAATTCAGAAGTTAATGAGATAAAAATAAATTATATAGGTAAGTTACGAAATAGAGATTTTTTTTATATTCTACTAGCATTTCCTGGACTAATTTTGGGCTGTCTACAACTAATGCAAATTACATTTCCTGATTTAGATATTATTTTATTATTTGGAGTCATTGGTGCATTGTTCTCTATCCTCATATGGTCTATTTCACCAATTAATGCTGTAAGTTCTTTCGATGATCATCCATTTACAAGATCAACTGAGGAGACATCATTCGTCACAGTTTGGGTAATTGTTGCATATCTAATGTATGAATATTCATTTATTCTATTTGGATTAGACCTAACCTCAATATCAGATGCAAATCTAATATATATACCCATTATAGCTATAATTATTGGATTTATTCCAGGCTGCGGACCACAAATATTAGTTACGACACTATATCTTAACGGCGTCATTCCTTTTGCTGCTTTAATAGGTAATGCAATATCAAATGACGGCGATGCGCTCTTTCCAGCCATAGCCTTAACGCCAAGAATGGCAATATTAGCGACATTATATAGTGCAATACCTGCCATATTAATTTCATATTTATTCTTATATTATGATATTTGGATATGAAAAAGAGGATCATGATTATTCTGTTGGTGGATTTAAAATCGCATATACAGCAAATATTGCCCATATCCCGCCTAAAACTGCAAATGGCCATTCAGAAGTTATGTACGCCCTAAATGTTAGCAATCCTTCACCTATGGCCATTAGTATCAAGTACATATTTGATCGACTAGAAATTAATCCTCTGCTTTCACTAGAAAAAGCAATTAAGACCATTATCATACCAAAGTAAGCCCCCACCATTGATAGTTCCATACACTTCTGACATAATTATCTGAATATAATTCCTATGGTTAATATTCAAAAATTAGTCAACATATTATACTATAAAATTTTAAAAGAATACTGATTATCGATAAATATGATTAGACCGATATTGATGGGATTATTCGAAAAACCATTAATAAAAGCTTTCATATCATTTGCGATATTTCGTGCATTTTATGGATTTGGTATATTGATTATTTCATACTTTATTGCAGAAAAAAGCTCAATATATTTTTCTATAGGTTTCCTTATGATTTCAATGATTACATCTAGAATAATATTTAAAAATATAAAAAAATATCTTTAATTATCAAAGGAGTTTGGACAATATACCCAATGCTCCTTTGAATCTATCTTGCTGGAATAATAAGATTTTATTTCTGGAACGTTTGACATTTTATTATGGAAATTTAATAAAATCGGATAATTTAGAATAATGGATTTATCAAGTCCGTCAAATTGACCTGAAAATAACATGAAGACATCTGTAAATGACTTAATGTCAGCTATACTCATATATTCAGTATTCGCTATCCAACCTGAATCAGAATTTTCATATAAGGATGTTAGCATTTTCATACCTAAATCTAATTTCCCTCCATCGGCAAATAGATTTCTTCGTGCCTTTATCTTTTCCCCTATATCTTCAATATTGAAAGTAGGAGTAAATGCTTCCCACCAACCTCTCATAAAATCTAGTATTTCATCCACTTTAGCTCTCATAAAGAGATCTTCTGGCTCTAACCCGGCCAGAGCACCGGTATATCTAAGCAACGCAGCAGACTCTGCTATTATGCCCTGAGATGTTCTGATTATTGGTAATAGGCCGTATGGAAGTACATCATCATTTTTTAATTTTATATATTCTTCATAATCTACTATTGTGTCTTTCCAAGACAGACCAGTTAATTCTAAACACAAGCGGGAAGATTCAGCTAGACCAGGAGAATTAAAATATATTATTTCATGCATGTCCATACGAGGAACTTATTTTACTTTAATGATTCCTTTGATTGAATAATCTGAATATTGAACTTAATTACCATTCGAGAATTCTATCAACTCATCTATTGGAATATGGTCCACTGTACCTCTACAATGATGTGATCTAATTACATTACGATTTTCATCAATTAATTTGTCTACCGGTATCGTACTCATTTTTGACAGAGAAAGTGTTTTTGGAATATATCCTTTTAATATAGCTTGCAATGTAGTTATTGGGGCTCTTATTGGAGATAATATTACTCTGAATATTGATTTTTCAACTTCATATTTTTTAAATTATATATATTTCTCATCTGCCAGTATATTGAATGGAGGATTATATTTTTCCATAGACTTGGCTAATTTATCAACAGTAGCATCAAAAATGCCTATCATGACAGTATCTTCATTGAACTCGTCCCATCTTTTAATTATTTTATTAATTCTAATTGCAGAAAGGGCATGAGCCAAATCTAAAAAAAGTTAAAATTATTCTCTTACCCTTAGCGGATGATATTCGAACTCCCTATCATCTATTGACGGCAATATTATATTTGGCATTGGTTCACCCACTATTATTTTAGACACAATATAGGTGAATTAAATATATTTATAATATCTTCGTTAGATATCATTTCTATACTACATTTGTATTAAAAAAGATTTATTGTTTTAGGTCAATACGTTCTTCATACCATTGAAAAAATGGAATTAACCAAAATATTGAACATAATGCAAGAGGCAATGCTATACCCTGATAATAGAACATTGGATCATCAGTAAACAAATATAAGAAGCTCAATACTAATGGTTGATTTACTGCCCAACCAAATAATGGCCGCAGGGCGACCTTAGTAGTTAGGAGCACAATTTCCGCCTCGCGAATTAGGTTCCTTAAATACCTTTCACCACTAATTTTTCATACATTCAATATGTATTGATTTTAACATAATACGACAATAATAATTTCTAATATTGTTTTATCCTTAATTATATAAAATAATATATTTAAATACCTTATAATATTATTATTATTATTATTATTATTATCTTTAAATTAATCATATATTTATCTTATTTACTTAACTTAAATTATATTTTTTTAATTCTTCATTATTAAATTAATTAATTTACGGATTCATCATCAATAATTAAAATATGATACAATCTTAATTGTATATGCTTATTTTTTAAATTTAGGGATTAGTGCTGGAGTATTACTTCTATAATCTATATATTCTTTATTATCTCCCCATTTGGTCAATGCACGTTTATCGAGAATTGGAATTCCACTAACTTTAGTAAGTAAAAGATATACAAAAATTGGCGAGATTAATGCAACTAATTCAAATTCATTCAAACATGATATTCCAAAACATGCTATTCCCAACCATAATAATATTTCTCCAAAATAATTAGGATGTCTGCAATATCTCCAAAGTCCAGTTTCTATCCAAATATTATTACCTTCAATATTAAACTTAGATTTTTGATTATCAGCGATTACTTCTATTGCAAATCCGCTTAACCAGAGGATTATGCCAATTAGATCCCATATACCTAAAGGTATTCCACTACTAGATTGGCTGTTTACTACTATTACTACGTTTAAGGTTAAAAAAACCCATAATCCTTGAAGAGTCCATGGTACTAAAAATCTTATTGGTGATGTCTTCAGATCATCAAACCTACCATCTTTACCGGTCCTATGAATACGTAAGTACAAAAAACTTGAAAGGCGTAGAGACCATATTACTACGAGTATACTAATTACGATCTGTCTAGTAGTGATTTGGCCATTTAGGCTTCCTGCCCACAGGCTAAAGAATATTACTGCTAAATAGGTAATACCACCAGTTAGGTCATAAAAACGCTCTGTTTTCAATATTGATGCAGGTACCCAAGCTATCCATTGTATTCCAAAGATTAATATTGAGCAAAGGAATACTGATGAGTACCCATATATTTTTACAGAATTGTTATCTACTGCACTAACTATTAAACCAACTATTGTAATAACGAAGAATAATATTATAGAAGTAACTCGAATGTCCTTACCGTTCACATTATCATCTGAGGGTATTGATATTAATAATTTTGTATTATAATCTTGAAATATTTGTAAAATAATCTTTTATATTTCCTAATTAATATTATATTTATTAAATATTAGAGATATTATTAGTACTATAACTATCTATAAAATATATATGAGTCGCTTAATATCCGCGTCTCAAAAATTGAAACCAATCAGTATACAATGGATATTCACCATAGTTTGGTGTGTATTATCCTCAATAATTACTCAAACAATGGTGCCTGTCATTATTAGTGATATAGGTACATCTGACTGGACACCTGTAAAGGGAACTATTTTGGATAGTGGCGTATATGCTTCAACATATAATGGAACGACAACATATTGCCTATGGGTAGATTACGATTATGAAATTAAAGGTGAAACATATTCTAATTCATTAATTAGTTATTCGCATTCTCTTGGTTGTGATTCTGGATTGAATGCCGAGTATGCATATCCTCCAGGAAATTTCCTAACGGTATATGTAAACCCAATTAATTACTATGATTCTGTTCTTCTAAGAGGTTTTTCTGGAATTGACTCTAGTATATACTTATTCATTTTAGCTCCGTTGTTTGGTATAATATTAATATTGATAACAATAAAATCTACGATATCATTATTATTTTCAGGGAATTACGTAAACAAACTTAATAATCCAACAAAACGTTTTTCTCGTACTAAAATACCTAATAGAAAAAACAAACCTAAAGTTAGTAGTTTCTCATCAACTCCAATATCAAATAATACTAAATCAATTAAGGAAAAAAAGAAGTCATAAAATATAAGTAATTTTACATCTTTTAGTAAGTCTTCAATTTGAAAAGACTGAATCAAATATTGAGGAATGGTGGAAGAAGGATACAAATGAAAGAGCATTAGAAATTCTACTACACCTATTTCAAAAAATTTAGATGTATGTGGAGAATTAAATTGCTCAATTGGTTTAGATGCTTTTGATTTTTGATACTATACGTGCCGTCAAAGATATTGCATTAATCATAAAAATACAGGAATAGACTGGAAATCATGTATGAAATAAGATCAAGTGAATATACTCTTAGTGTGCAAAGTCCCCCTTGGTGAAAGATTATTTTCTAAAGCTGTACGAACTTTGATTCTTCCATCCTCGCTATAACCATAAATTACTACACCAGGGCTAACATTAAAATTCCAATGTTTTTCAAATATTTTAGCATCATCTTTATTTTGGGATAATATCTTTGGCACAGCATGATACATAGCTAATTTATTCCTTTTGACTCTAAAGTACTTCCCAATTACGTTCGGCAATAGTTTACTAATCCATGTATCATTAAGAATTTTTACATCTCTTGGTATCATATATCTAGGATTATCTAAAGCCCCTAGTACTTGTCCCATTGCTGATATAAATATCTTTGATTCTTCTTCAGAAGCACCCTCTAGATATGTCCTCATCCATCCACCTCCTCTATCTCCACTTGCAACAGTTAGACCTCTTTTGAGGTGACCGGTTCTCCTTAAAGCACCAGAAACAGCAGTTGCAATTGCTGAAACCAAAGATTCATCATTCCATTCAGGTTGCTCAAATGCCATACTTAGTATAGGCCACCCCCCTGAAAATCCTTCATTCATTTTCAATTCTATTGCTTCACTAGGGATCTCATCAAATGGCTCACCAATCTTCCATAATTCTATTGTACGTTCCCTATTCCTTGCCCTATATATCATCTCTTCATTGAATATATCCATGGTTTCGGAGATTCCTTCGGGACGGGCATCAGTGAATGCGGCATGAACATGTCCAACACCTTTCTCAATAGCACTATCATCACATACTCCATATAATCGAGAATGTTTTCTTTTAAATCGGTCATAATCATCAAAACCTTTAGTAAATTCCTCAGCTAGGCATACAATATCCCAATTATTTGCAACTTTATTTGGATTATCCTTATCAAGTCTAAATGATCTTCCTCTGAGTTGATTTATGCTCATGCTTGTTGTAACAGTTGTTAAGTCAATAAGTACATTTATCTTACTTGCATCCCAACCTTCACCTAATAATCCCCTTGTACCAACTAAACATTTTGTTATTCCTTTTTGAAACATTTCTGTTATCATTTCCGTATAATATCTTGATTTCCACTGGCTGCCTTTACCCTTTATCTCTTTAAATCCAAAATTATCAACGATTTCAAAATTTATGTCTAATTTCCTTACCATAATCCAATCTTCAAATTTTGGTAAAATATCTTTAAGTAGATCATCATCTACTAAAACAGTCGAACCAGTCATCAGAACTGGATTCAATTTATCGGTAGAATCATTCTCTAACAATGAGCGGAACGCTGCAATAGCCCCTCCTGCATCTTTATCAAGAACACCTTCTACTACTGTAGTCGCTGAAGTTTTTTCAAAATCAGTGACTATAACTGCCCTTATGTCAGGACCAAGGGCCTGCATTTCAGCAGATAATATTTCATTTAATGCGTCATATTTAGCAGATGCATAAGCCATCACCCTTCCTACGGGTGAGGCGCAAGGGCGTATCCCCGTTTCTGTAATTTGATGTCCTAACATCCTTAGCCTCTGTTTAGCTTGGTCTGCAACTTCATGATCTAAGGTATTTTTAGATCGAAGTAAACCATGTCGTATATATCTATCTAAAAGAGGAATAATTATTGAATTTTTTGTGAGATTGAGATCTAATAAATTTTGTTCAGGATTAGGAATCCCTTTAGGTAACGGCATTCCTTTAGATATGAGGTATAATCGTGAATTATTAGCTAATGTCTCATCTCTCCTGACAAAATTAGACCAATTCTTAGCTGATCGACTCGGAAGTATTAATCCATCCAATACCGCACTTAGCCAAACATCTAGTTTTGGAATTCGGTCTTTTGATTTTGATTTACCATTGCTAATATCATAAATTAATTCTTCAAATTCTTTATCTACGTTTGATATATAAATTAATTCGTCCTTACTCGGTCTTACGAAGTATGCTAAATCCTGGTACGGTGAAAGGTTTGAGTTCCTAACCAAAGCAGGGACAGGTACTTCGTAATCTATTTCACCAAAAAATTCATGATACCTTTTACCATCATTGACATTGACAGAGTTTAGATCAGGAGGAGTAGCAGTTAGACCTAGGACAATAGGGTTACCAAAATATTCACGAATTTCGTTTAGCACTCTTCCCCAATGACCCAATAAATGATGACATTCATCTAAAATTATCAATCCTATGTCTAATTTAGAAAGATTTTCCAGATTTTTTTTGGACGACTCATGTAATGTCCACAATGCATTACCATGGATTGCTAAATTGTCTCTAATTTTTTTTCTATAGTAACTTAATCTTTCATTGTAATAAATTAAATTAGAATCTTTTAGGCCATTAATCCATACCTTTGATGATTCGATATCATCAACCTCATTTTCAGATAGTAATTTGTTCATCCATAACTCAATAGCCGAATCATCTAGGTTTTTATCTGCTCTTTTCGGCAAAGTAACTGATTGGTAAGTTAACGAGGTGAGTAAACCTGGCGATGTGGTATCCGTTCCAATTTGGTTATCTTTTCCATCTAGATAGAAAAGTTCCTTTGCTCTAGCAATCCATTGAGCCTGAATAGCGGAATTAGGACAAAGTACCAAGGTAGGCTTCCTTACTAAATCTGACCACGTATAAAGGCCTAAAACAGTTTTTCCAGAACCTGGAGGTGCTACTATGTGAAGATTTTTTTCGCCGGATTCTAATTGTTTTCGAATTATATTCGAGGATTCGATCTGAGAAGGACGTAGTTTTCCTGAAAATCCAATCTTCCCGAATTCCCCCATGCATAGTTCTCAATCATCTAACGTAATGAATATTATTCATACTATTGGAAGAAAATATATAGAAATTATAGTAATTCTTGAACAAAAATCTATAAATAAATATTATTAAAACATTAATCGAGCGAATGAAAGATAATGACAAGATATGGGAATATCGAAAAATTATTGGCCTAATTAGGTCAAGAGTAGATAGATCTCAATGCACTACTACAGAAATTATCGATTACATGAAAGAGATGCATGGCCATGATTCAAGACCTAATGAATTAGAACGAGCATTGATGAAATCAAATAGAATTCATAAAATTGGTACTACGCAATGTAATGGTAAAATGGTATCTATATGGGCCTCGGATTGGAATAAATAAATATTAATTCAATTATTTCCGTAAACACCAATATAAAAACTAAATTTCTTGTACGTAAAAATATGGGCATCGTAGATTATCTTCTTGCGCCCAGGAAGGATTACAGAGGAATGAACACGCCAAGTGAATCTTCTAGACTCCTACTTATTATAGTAATTATCTGTGTATCGTATTGGTCCTGGCCCCTCTCTGAGGGCATATTATTTGTATGGTTGGCTATTATTACATTCGTATCTACTCCAATACTTTTCATAGGTTGGATCATACTATCCTATGCTGGGCAAAATAGAGAATCAAGGAAGTTGACGCCATCTTGGGAAAAAATCAAAAAATCAAAAAAATAAAATATTTATTATTCTAATAAATGTTTTAAATCTAAAACCTTAATTCATATATAATTATATTTTCCAATGAATGTGGAGAAGGCAAATACCAATGATAATTCCCTACTAAGTGAGATTAGTAGCATACATGTTTTTGGTGCAGGCTTGAATAAAGGAAGGACTGCATGGCATTCAATTGGTAAATTATCTCAGAGGGGCTTTCGGGTTATTCCAATACATATACGAGATGCTGGAGCAACAATTTCCGGCATACCAATAAGATCGGGATTGGAAAAAGGCGTTGATTTAGAAATTATAGTATTGTTTCTTGCTCCTAAAAGGGCTAGAGATGTTGTGAGAAGTTTATTACTAATGGAACTAGTAAAACCTCCGATGGTTTGGTTTCAGCCTGGTGCAGAAGATGAAATGGCAATTTCATGGTTAAATGATGCTGGATGGTCAGTAAGATATGATGATTGTATAGTTGAATATAGTGAAATGAATAATATATCTAGAATACCATTGTTGTATCCATGGTTTTTACAAATTCAAGATATTAACGGAACTGGTTGTTCAAATTGGTCTGTTCATGATGATAAAAAAGATACAGGTCCTTTAACGACAAAACTTGAATGGGTCGGAGACCTCATTGATCTAGAATCATCAGAACATAATATTCCAACCTATATCCGTAGTTTAAAATTAAAAAATGAAAACCTTGAACAATGTGCAAGAAGGTTAGCTAATTAGTAACAGATATTAATTCAAATAATCAGAATCTTCATTTTTTCCGGCGTAAATATTTTTTAAGAATAATAATGAAATTGATTTAAATTATTCCTAATTTTTAGATCCACATTAATACATTAAATATATAAAGTCAAATTTAATTGGAAAATATTAAAATATACAATCATTAATAATTTTAATTAATTCACCATTATCCCTTATAGTTTTGACAACATTATGACCACCAGAGTAACTAGAAATGTTAATTCCTTTCGATCTCAATTTTTCGCTATGGATTTTGTCTAATCTGTCTTCTTTTCCATATATAGAGTAAACTTTGATATTATTAAATTTTAAGTTGGATAAATCAAAAAATATTCTATTGAAATTCTTATGTACATATTTCATTTGTTTTGACCACCTATCATCACCATGTAATTTTCTACTTTCTTTATCAATAAACGTCTGAGGACTAAATGATATAATGCCATCCACATTTAACAGGCTACCAAATAATAAAGCTGCAAAACCGCCCATTGAACCTCCAATTGTTACTACTTTAGAATAATTAATTGTATTTATTATGTTTTTTAAATTATGACTAACAGTTTCGATATCATTTCCGAGGCCTATTGCTCCTTTGTGGTACCAACATTGATTCGTATCTTTTACAAAGATAAAATGACAATCAACATTTTTTTTCAAAAAATTCTTAAATTCAAACACTGGTTGATATATGGCTCCTGAAATTCCCCCAAAGGCAATAATTAATGGCTTTATTTCATCATTAGAATCAATTAGGTAATCTTCTTCAGTTTCTACTGGTTTGATAAATTTATTCATAATTTTAGTAAATAAATTTGATTTACCAACCACTGATAATCCTCTATATAACACATTTTTATAATAACACACTTTTAGTTATTCCGTTATGAATTAAAATTTATATCATACTAAAATTAATAGAGATTATAAAAAAAATTTAAAAATATTATTCTATTATAAATAATTAATTTCAGATAATGAAATAAACAACTGCATCATAGTAATTGTATGACCTACACCGATGTATCGTTAGATGATGCATCAGAAGTGATAGAATTAGCTGGATTCAAAGATTTACTTAGCATTGAGAAATTAGATGGTGGATGGGCAAATTCTAATTATATTTTAACATTAGAGAGTAATGAAAAGTTAGTATTAAAAATATGGAATGAGCAATCTATTGAAGAAGTAAATTATTTGTTAAATATGACAAAATATATTGTAGAAAGGGATTTTCCAACTCCCAAACCAATTCAATTTTTAGATGGAAATTATATCCATAATAAAAATGGACTTGCATGGACTTTGTTACCATTTATACAAGGGAATTGGTTAGACTCCAACCATTCGTCACTTTATTCTCTTGGTATAATACAAGCCAAGTTACATACAATAGAGCCCCCTAATGATTTAAGAACAGAATTTTCAATGGGATATAAATTGTTTAATAAACTATATAATATAGCTGATGAAAATAATGAATGGACCGATTTCGTGAAATTTTTAAAAAATGAGACCGAAGAGTTGTTGATAAAAATTGGATCATTGCCAAAAGGAATAATACATGGAGATTTATTTTCAGATAATGTATTAGCGATAAACAATGAAGTTGTTACTGTATTAGATTTTGAAGAAATCTGTTATGATTATTTGGCGTTTGATTTGGTTATGACATTTGTTGGTTTTGGTTGGAAAAAGGGTGAACCTATCAAAGAAAGATGGGACTCAATATTAAAAGGGTATCAAACAATAAGAGTATTGAATGAAGATGAGGTACGAGCCTTGCCACATTTACATAAACTAGCCACACTATCAATTGCAGCATGGAGATACTGGCAATTTGTAATTAATTTACCAGATACTGACCATACTGATAGATATATAGAAATGACAAATAGATTGAATAAAGAGTTACCATTCTAGAATGATGGTTTCCAGACTTTGTATGCAATATATGCTGGAAATTATCTTTATCTTTATCAAATACCATTATTTGTCCCGCTAACCACTTAAAACATGAGACGATTGGCCCTGAAAATAGGTTAATGAACGGTTTGAAAATCAATATTACATAGGTAAACTTGTGCACCGATACTTACCCAAGTAGACAATATCGTAATAGCAATATTCCAATCTTTACCATGGTAAAATTTCATTTCTTCCAAATTTTTCAATTCATCAAGCTGTGAAAATATCATAATTAATCCTGGAGATCTATCTTTTGATTGAAATATATTTACTAAAGCTAATCTCGCAACACTTGTCGTTGGATTTTTGTTTTATCTAATTTGGATTCAACTATAAATAGCTGCACTTAAAATAGTAATTAGGCCAATAACTTCTCTCGACTGGGACGTTGTAAATAATTCCATATTCTGGAGTTTGCTAGCCGGTATAGATTCTTTTCTATAATTTCTAATGAATATTCAATATATAGTTAATCATATTTAGCTATTGTTTTTAATTATAAATCAAATAAGTTAATCAATTTTGTGATATAATTTAAATAAAAATGTAGCTAAAAATGCGCTTAAAAATTGTGGGATGAAATGAATCCAAGAATCTAATAAATTGATTTTACCAGTCAATATAAGGGCACTAGTAACAGCAGGATTAAATGAAGCCAATGATATATCGCCAACTAGAATACCTCCCAAGAAAACAACAAAAGCAATTGCAAAACCAAAATAATAATTTCCTTTAGTGGCATCTAATGTTGCAACATTAAGAATTACAGATACTAATAAAAATGTAAAAATAAATTCTGAAATTGAAGCAGACATGTTTAATTCAAATATTTCATAATTAGCATTGGTTGGGATTATCAGGTAATAATATAAAATTGATGCTGTAACAGAGCCTATTAATTGAAAAAACACATAATATTGTAGTTCCCTCTTATTGCAGTAACCCCGGTAATATATCGATATTGTAACTGCCGGATTATAATGTGCACCAGATATACTTTTACCACAATAAATTAAGATCATTAATGTCAATGAAACTAGGAATGATCCATATAATCCTTCAATCTTATTAATAACAACAAAACATATTACAATACAGAGGATAAATGTTCCAATAAATTCTACTAGAATTTTTTGAGTTAGATTGGAGGTCAATTAAAATATGGGACGGACGATATATAAATTAATGTTATTAAAATATCACATGAATAAAAACAAGTAATAAATTCTGATATTTAATTGTTAAATTTGAAGGTATATTTGCCTTCTAAATTATAATATGAAAAATATTTTAATATTGTAACATCTAAGGACCCTTGATTAATATGAAGTTTGGAAGGAAATTTCAAAGCCCATTGATACTATTTTTAGTAATAATTGTGCTATTAACACCTAATATAGCATCAGCTGAATTATCATTTCCTAATGATACTAATTCATTTGTAATTGATGAAGTAAATGCATTAAATGAATCACAAGAATTAGAAATTTATCAATTATCTGAAGGATTGAATGAATATTGGGGAACGGAAGTTGTAGTTGTAATAATAAATTCTACTAGTTATTATGATTCTGACAATAACTCCACAATTAGTTTATCTAATTATGGATTGGAATTATTTAAAGAGTGGGGAATTGGAGATCAAGAGTGGAAAGATGGAGTATTGGTAATTTTAGCCACTAATCAATCAGGAGCATGGGAGTGGAGGATAGAAAATGGTGAATTTTGGGACCTATATTTAGATTTTAGTAGCAGAGGGTTTGCTGCTGATAATGAACTTGATGAGGGTAATTGGTTTAACGGGCTAAAAATAATAACTGAAGAAATTATTATTGACATTGAAGAATTTTGGGAATATAATGATGGATTTGTAGAACCTCCAAGTTCTAATTTAGAACCTTTTGGACTCGGTGAGTCTAGTGGATCCGGGCTGGCATCAATATTGTTTTTAGGCATCATAGGAGTAGTTATACTAGTAATTATTATATCTGTATCTAAGGGAAGAGGGGTATCATTTTTGGAAGGTGGCAATCAAAATAATAATTTCCTTTTTAATAGAAGAAATAACGTACAACATGTGTATCATCATCATGATGAGAATTTTCATTCCAATCATAGAACCACTTCGAATAGGTCCGCTCCAAGAAAATCTAGTAGAAGGTCTGGAGGCTCATCCAAAAGATCGAGTTCATCACGTCGCAGCTCTGGTGGAAAATCGAGTAGAGGTGGACGCAGCGGTGGCGGTAGAAGAGGTTGAAATATTAAAATAAAACTTCTTAACCTAAACATATCTATTTTCGATCATTATATCAAAATGATTATGTCAAAAAAATCATTTTGGCATCAATGAGCGAAAAGGTAATAATTAGATATTAATCAGTATCTTTATCATTCAGTAGGCCTTTAGATTCAGCATAATCTCCGAGAGATTCTAGTCTCTTTAACCATCCTTTAGCTTCTGCACTTCTATTTGTGCGTACCATCCAAATTCCTCCAAACATAGTATCCCATAATCCATGTTCAGAATTCTTTCTAAATCTATACATGGAATAATCGATTAAGGGAGGTAATAACATAAGTAATCCAATTAAAGTAAAAATTTTCGAAACGGTTGAATCACCTAAAGATAAATTAGCCGTAGTTATGAAGACAGCAAATACACCAAATAGGACGAATACGGTTGTTAAGCCTTTTAGTAGTATGAATAACCATATTGGAGATTCACCTCTTGTATTAACATACTGAGTTCTGCTAACCCAATTCCCTACACTTCGGCCTGTTTGTGAAGGCAATACACCTAAATTGCCCACAACAAGTAACATTCCAATTAGGATCAAATATGTTGAGTCAGGGGCGTTGCCCCAGACATTGATACCCAAAATAGGAACTGCCCAACCATAACTTACTGTGAAATCTACAAATCTTCGGGTAACTTTCTGACCTCTTGTAGCATTTTCAAAACCTTCAGGTAATTCTTTAAAAACCCTAGTTCTTTTTGCTTTTGGAGTTCTTACTTTCTTAGGTGCTTTCTCTTTCTTTTTTCGAGTTGCTTTTTTTGTAGCAATAGGCTTAGGCTCTACAACGGCTTCCATAACTACTGGAATAGGGCCTTCATTAGTTTTTTCATTAGTTTGAATTTTGCCAGCTTTTTCAAGTAAACCCATTTAAATCACGCTCCGTATAATTCACTGATTCTAGTGTATATTTTAAAATCAGGAGAATTGACGAATGTATCTATAGATTCAGGAGGTAAATCTCCTAAAACATTGTTTATCATAATGAAGAAATTAGTTCTATCTTCGTTTGTGGATGAAATAGGATTATTACCGACCTTTTCAAATAATTTGAAATCATCTGTTACAACGAATTCGTCTATGAAAGTTTTAGGGGCATTTCCTAATAATTCGTTAACTATATCGAAAAAATTACTAAATTCATCTTTTGAAGTATCGAGATGTATAATTGCTTCTACAAATTCATCGAAGTCAACCGTGCCAGAGTTATCATTATCTGCAGACTTGAAGAAATCTTTCAATTCTGAATTACTAAGATTAGATAATTTGTCTACAGAAATATTAGTTACTTCAGAGACTTTAGTTAAAAAATTAGTATCTTTCATAGAATCTAAGAATTCACTCAAATTCATAGAATCATCTTTTTCTGGGACAGATATTAATTCAACTGTAGGTTTGATGGACCTCATATCTTGCTGTTGTTTTTTCCTGAGAACTATTATTTCGCGATCTAATTCTGAACCAAATCTGTCTTGAAACCTATCAAGAAGTGTTCCAACTTCCCCTTTAGCAATTCTATCTATATGTCCATACATACTTTGTTTATTGTCAACTCTAATAGATGGGTCGGTAACTTTACGCCTTTCCCAAACAGATTTAAAGTCATTATTAACATTCTTGGCATTGGAAATATTTAATTCTTCGGCGGCTTGTAGTAATGTCTTGTCTATCGAATCCCAACCATCTTCATTGTTGGTTTCGGCAAAAACAGGTGGTGGAGGAGGGGGCATAGATATACCGGGCGGCATAGGAGGCAGAGGGAAATTTCTCATCTGTTCTTCTATATCCTCATCCCCAGACATTGGCCCCACGAGTGTAGTGTGGAAATCTACATTATTGAAGGTTCTCCGAGGATTGGCCAATATTGCGGATTATTAACGTTCTACTTCAGCCCATCCCTTTAGAATTAAAAATGTAGAAAGTGACTCATTTACATTAACAATATCGCCAACATTGCCGGTAACTTCTATGCCATCTAAACATACAGTAACATCATCTGCTATTATTTTTAATTTAGTAGATTTATTCCCTTTGAATACAATAGATTCAGTCAGAGGGTTAAATTTGTTAGAAGAGAATGGGTTTAACCTGTTCAAAGGAAAATCTGTAACCCTTAATCCACATTTGCCATGTAAGCTACCAACACTCCTGATTACTCGCTTGATATCTACTGTCACCGCTTCATCAGTTTCTCCAGCATTACCTAAGACAACTGAAGAATCACCTTTTACTAGTTCCCAAAATAATGGCGTTAGACTCTCACCAAATACCAATAATGATTGATCTTTTTTTATTCTTTCAATTCTATGATCGTCTGATGCTAAATCTGCTAATTGTGAAATCTTTTTTATTAGTGTTGCCTTGGTATATGATTTTAATTTATTATCAGAGAAATTAGACCTAGCAGATAGAATTTCAGAAAAATTTTCCATTTCAGGAATAGTATTTGACTTACTTTGTGAAATTACATTGAGTTTACTTATTACTGTAGAAATTCCCATTTCTACCCTATTTTTCCATCCACTATTTATTCCGGATAGTGTCGTTTGTACATTTATCCCTTCCCCCCTTATATGATTAACGATTTCTCTTCTCGCATTAGAATCAAGATGAAATAAACTTGGGTCCCTTACATGTATGTGGAAACCTCGATGCCCGGAAAATGAAGTTTGTACGTGTTCTTCCTTAAACCCAAATTCAGGTTCAAGGAAATCTGACCATAAACTCCAAGCTTGCTCTTGAATTAGAGATATCATACTCGGAAAATCCTTATCAGATACTCCTGGTAAATGATCACCATCTAAATCGAATATCAAATCTGCCCCTAGCCATTCTTTATCATTCATTTTCCTTTCTAATGGATATTTATAATATGCAGTACTATGGAAAACTGAATGAGGAGATCTTTGTTGTAAATAATCAAGCACTTGTGATTTATTATTAAATCCACGATGTCTATCAGGTGGACGCCCATCCCATGGTATGAACATCCATTCCCTTCGTTTTAGCCTAGGTGGAGTCCATAATGAATTAACGTTAAGGGAATTATAATAGTCTGAAAAACGAAGTGCATGCCGACTCCACCCTTCTGCCATATCGGGTCCAAGGGCATATAGGAATTAAGTTTTCAATTAATCCAGTTTCAGGCCTTCTATGTCTTTACCATCTGTAGCAGGTTTAGCGCCAGTGATTTCTAGATATGCTTCCCAACATACATATTTATCATCCAATACAATTGCTTCTGCAAATGTTATTGGTTTTCCGGTAGAAGCGCAAATTGGACCTAATTGCCCTGTGGCTGTTGAAAGTTCTGCTGGGTTTGGCATGCCCATACCAAGATACACACATTATTTATTCTTACTAATGACAAGCCTGAATAAATAAATATTCATATCCTATTAGTTAACGCGAACCATATGGATGAAATAGATAAGAAGTATAGAATAGGCCATTCGCCAGATCCAGATGATGCTTTCATGTTTTATGCATTAACAGAGGGAGGGATGGAAACTGATGATAGGCATTATGAACATGTACTCCTAGATATTGAGACTTTGAATAAACATGCTATGAATGGAGAATATGAAGTATCTGCGGTGAGCATACATTCGTATCCCATGATAGCAGATAAATATCATCTAATGAATTGTGGTGCTTCTATGGGTGAAGGATATGGACCAATGCTGATTTCTAGAGATTTCCTGACCGAAGAAGAAGGAAAGAAGAAGGTTATTGCAATACCTGGCTTGGGTACAAGTGCCTACCTAGCATTGAGATTGGCATGGGGAGATGTTGAAGTTCAGGTAGTACCATTTGATGAAATATTACCGAGAGTTAAATCAGGAGAATTTGATATTGGACTGATAATTCATGAAGGGCAACTAACTTGGAAAGATGAAGGAGTAAAGTTAGTACTAGATTTGGGCATTTGGTGGAATAATAAAACGGGTTTACCATTACCATTAGGAGGAAATGTAGTTAGAAAGGATTTGGGCATAGAACTTTGTGAGAAGATTACAGAAGATGTAAAAAATAGCATCGTATGGTCAATAGAGAATCCAGAGGCATCATTAAAATTTGCAAAAAAATGGGGCAGAGGAATTGATGATGAAACAAATAAGAATTTTGTTGAAATGTACGTCAATAAAAGAACAATTGATTATGAAGAAGATGGTAGAAATGCAATTAGAGAATTCCTTAGGCAAGGGATAGAAATTGGATTAGTCAGTGGTGAATTAAAGATTGATGAAATCAAATTCATAGGATCTGGTGAATGAATGAGTACTGATATTCCTATTACTAGTGAGTTCGATTCAGTAGATCCCGCTCCACCTAGTGAAGATAGGAATATTGAAAATCTTAGAATTACATTAAATGATAGTAAAGAGAAAATGTTTCAAAGAATGAGGGCATTATTTGCCTTAAGGGAGATTGGAGGAACAGATTCAGTAGAAGCATTAGCTGCCGCGTTTGATTCTAAATCAGCCTTATTAAAACATGAAGTTGCATACGTAATGGGTCAAATGCAAGACCCTCATGCGGTACCTTTTTTGATTGATAGATTGGAAGATGTTGATGAAGACCTGATGGTGAGACATGAGGCTGCTGAGGCATTAGGGGCGATTGGAGATAGAAGTGCGTTATCAGTCCTAGAGAAATTTGTAAATGACCCAGAACCAGTAATATCAGAATCATGTGAGGTTGCATTGGACTTACTAGAATGGGTTGCTAGCAATCGGCTAAACTTATCCGATTAATCTAAATTTAACCACGTCGGTCCTTCTTCTAATCCGCAAACTTCGGATAGAAATAATTCAAGCCCCTTTACACCGTCATCATCTAAAAAATTACTAACTTCATCATCAAAATAACTAGATATTCTATCTTCGGAGAAGACTAATTTTTCGAAAGATTTTGCAATGACTTCCTTTCGGAATGAATCATTTTCTAAAAAATTATTATATTGATTTACCATATCTTTGTGAGCATCCTTTAATTTATCAATAGGTGAGTCTTTTCGTGCTGCAAAGACTCCGAAAACCATGGGTAATTTAGTGATATTAGTCCATTCTGAACCAAGATCTAAACGGACTAATTCAGGAGATTTTTGAGATGATACTAATGCTCTGTCTCCAATTAAGAGTGCACCGTCACACTTTGAAAGCATTATATCGATATCTGGTCCAGTATTAACAAATTTAGGATCAAGATTTTTCTGTTTTAAAAGCCATTTTAGTAATGTTACAGAAGTAGAAGAATCAGAAGGAAGTGCAATATCTCTCATTTCTTCAATTGGCCTAGAACCGAATAGTAAAACTGACCCTACCTCTCCTTTACTTACAATGGCTAAATTCGGAATTAAAGCTAATTCATCAGAATGCTTAGCATAGTCAGCAGCAGGAATAGGGGCGCAAAGGCAATCTTGCCTAAGTAGATGGCCTGTTAACCAGGATGGAGGGGCAGGTAATATCTTCCATTTTTTTTCTAATGATGTAAAGATAGGATCACAATTAGAAAATGAAACACGGCCTAAGACGTTTGTCCAACTCATGATGACATCTCTTGATTAATTAATGGCATTTTGATAGATTTTGTAGTCTTGGGAATGATTTCTTCAAATTTAGTATAGATAGAATTCCTTTTAATTGGAGTTAGATTTGATGAAGTTACTAGATTAGATAGTTCATGTTTATCATAGTCCAATCTAGTTTTACTACCTGCCTCATGCATTATTTCTTCATTGCCAACTGTACCATCAATGTCATCTGCACCTGAATTAATTGACAATGATGCTACGTAATCACCAATATTCATTCGATATGCTTTAACGTGTGGAATGTTGTCTAACATTATTCTAGAAATTGCTATAACTCTTATAATTTCTGACGTGGTTGCTAATTGAGCTTCTGGCAATCTTGTTTTATCAGGTAAAAATGGATATGGTACGAAGCATTGGAAACCCGAAGATGCATCTTGTTGTAATCTTAATTTATCTAAATGAATTAGCCTCTCTTCGACTGTTTCTACAGTACCAAATAACATAGTACAGTTAGATGGGATGCCCAATGAATGAGCAATTCCATGAATCTCCAAATATTCTGATGAGTTTTCTTTTCCCCTGCATATTCTATCTCTTACTGAATCCACAAGAATTTCAGCACCACCTCCTGGGATAGAGTTTAAACCTGCATCTTTTAGTAATTTTAACGTCTTATGAACGGAAATACCGGAGCGTTTTGCAATGTGTTTTATTTCTACTGCCGTTAAAGATTTTACATGAATATGGGGGTAAGTGGCGGTAATTTTAGAGTATAAATCGACATAATGATCAACTGTCCATTGTGGATGTAAACCTCCAACTGAGTGAACTTCATCTATAATTTTTGAATAAGGCTCAATTCTATGTAAAACTTCTTCAGCCGATAACTCATAAGCATCAGTATGCCTTGTTCCTTTCCTAAATGCGCAAAAACGACATGCAAGTACACATATGTTAGTAGTATTTACGTGCAAGTTATCATTAAAAAATACGTTATTTCCAAACCTAGATCGTTTAATGAGATCTGCAAAGGAACATAAAGCTGCTAAATCTGGAGTATTATATAATTTCAATGAATCTGAAATATTAATTCTACCACCAGAAATAAGTGTATTTAAAGATTTTAAAAACAATGGATTATTTAGAATAGTAATAGGTATTTCTAAACTAGATAGATTACTTCTCCAATCTAAAATTTCAATTTGATTGTTTAATTGCGCCTCCATTATTATTCGCTGAATCAATCATGTAATTTGAATGTGCGTCTATAAAAAATTTAAAAATAATGGATTTATTGCAAACCATCAATAGCCATCTATCCTGCGTATGATACAGAGAAGGTTAATCCACAATGATTATTGAAATCCAAGAATTGGAAAAT
>JBKEHQ010000007.1:0-29486 GCA_046710875.1 Candidatus Thalassarchaeaceae archaeon | reverse complement strand
GGAAGAAAGGATGTCAGAAGTGTGGAAACATCTGCAGATCCATTTCATAGAGTCATTATGGCATTTAATACTGAAATATCATCTGATGCTGAAAATGAAATAGAAAATTCTGAAAATAATGTGAAATATATAAGTTCGGATATAATTTATAGAATTCTTGAAGAGCATGAAGAATGGATAGAAATAAGGAAAAAGGAAATTGAAGAAGAAAATAGAGAGGAGGTCATCTATCCAGGAAGAATAAGATTGTTACCGGATCATACATTTAGGGCATCTAAGCCAGCAGTAGTCGGAGTTAGAGTACTTGGAGGCAGAATTCAGGTCGGACAGCGTCTATTAAAAAATGGAAATAGAATTGGTAGAATAAAATCAATTAGAAGTGGACAAGACAGCATTAAGGAGTCCATTCAAGGTACGGAAGTAGCAGTAGCGATTGATGGAGTCACTATAGGAAGGCAAATCGAGGAAGGAGATGAATTATTAGTAGATATTCCGGAGTTTCATGCAAGAAAATTACATAAAATGGATTTAACATCTTCAGAAAGAGAGGTTTTAGATGAGTTATTATTTATTCATCGTAAAAAAGATCATTTTTGGGGAAGATGAGATGAAGAATTCAAGGTTCATAAACACCGAACACTCAAGTAGTCAATAAAGTGGGGAAGGATAAGCAGGTGTATGCAATGACTATGGCAAATGGCAGTAATCCTAAATCTAGAGAATTAATAAATACAGTATCTCAAATTTCTAATTCTCTAATGAATGAAGTTTCTAAAGTCATAATTGGTAAACAGGAAAATTTGCGCAGGATTACAGTAGGAATATTATCAAATGGAAATATTTTGATTGAAGACGTTCCAGGAACAGCTAAAACTTTGATGGCAAATACATTTGCATCGGCTTTGGGATGTAAATTTAAGAGAGTACAATTTACTCCAGATTTACTACCTGCAGACATCATGGGTACGTACATGTATGATCAACAAGCTGGTGAATTCAAACTAAGGCCTGGTCCTCTATTTACTAATATTTTGCTAGCCGATGAAATAAATCGTGCACCACCAAAAACACAAGCAGCACTTCTTGAAGCAATGGAAGAAAAGCAAGTAACCATTGAAGGCATTACGCATAAATTGCCTGCGCCATTCGTAACTATGGCGACACAGAATCCGATTGAACAGGAAGGAACATATCCCCTTCCTGAAGCCCAAATGGATCGTTTCTTAATGAAAATGAGTATGGGATACCCCAATAGGCAAGAAGAGAAGGCTATCCTACAAAGGAGAAAATTACGAGGTAAAGATGATCATGAAACTGAGAAAATTACATCACCAAATAAAGTTGTAGCTATGCAAAAGGCACTTGAAACAGTTCATGTTGATCCCGCCATTATGTCATACATAGTAGAGTTAGTTTGGAGAACAAGGGAAGATCATAGAATAATTACTGGTGCATCTCCAAGGGCCAGTCAATCTTTGTTCAAATCCTGTAGAGCCTCTGCTGCGATTGATGGAAGGGATTATGTGATTCCAGATGATATTAAGAATATAGCATTACAAATCGTAAGTCATAGAATTGTTCTAAAACCAGAATCTAGAATTAGAGGCGTGACTGGTCAACATATAATGAGGAAGATTCTGGGTGAAGTACACGTTCCAGTAATACAATAATCAGATAATACCAATTAATCATTATCTGCGGCTTAACAAATATGGCGGTCGTCATAGCTTGTGTTAATCATAAAGGAGGTTGCGCTAAAACTACAACTGCTGTTAATCTAGCAGTTTCTCTTTCCACAGGAAATAAAAAAATGGATATTTTATCAAGAAGGGTTTTATTGATAGATTTAGATCCCAAGGGAAATGTTGCAACTACTTTCGGATTAGATAAAAAGACGATTGGTTTGACTATGAATGAATTATTTAAGAGTGAAATAGAGGGAAATAGTCTCGATATTAATGAATTTTTAATTGGGCCCAAAATAATTTCAAAATCTATGAAAGATGCTTGGGAAAAACATAATCCTAACAAAACTAGAGGGATGCCAAAAAATATCCAAGTGAATAATCTTTGGATATTGCCTGCTGACTTAGATTTGGCAGGAATTGAAATTGATTTGGCAACTAGATTAGGCAGAGAAAATAGATTAGAAATTGCCATTAGGCAAATAAAGAAAGATTTCGATGTCATAATAATAGATACTCCAGCATCTTTAGGTTTACTAACCATTAATGCATTAGCAGCAGCAGAATGGATATTGATTCCAATTCAATCTGAGTTTTATGCATTAGAGGGGATGGGTCAGCTTATGAATTCAATAAGAGATGTACAAAAAGCAGTTAATCCAAATTTAAAATTATTTGGAATTCTTCTTACTATGGTTCAAACTAGAAGCAAATTATGTGAAACGGTTGTAGAGCAAGCGCGTAAGTACTTTGGAGAAAGTGTTTTTAAAACCCAAATACAACGTTCCATCTCAATTGCTGAATCACCATTGGAAGGAGCACCAATTGTAATTGCACAAAAACCAAATAAAACTAATCAAGGAAGTGAGGCTTATTGGCGTTTTGCTAAAGAAGCAGATGATAGAATTAAAAGAATACTAAACGTTTAGTACTCATTTACATAAGTTTCCAGTAAACTTTGACGAGCATCTGATAACACTGATTCCATTTTAACTTTGATTTCAGATTCTAAAGAATTAATTATTTCTTTAATTTCCTTTTTTGATAAATCTTTCCTTTTAGAGAATTTATTTTCTAAAATACTTAGCATCTCTAATTCTCTTTCTTTTACAAATGATGCAATTCTTTGTTCCATTTCAACTTCTTTTTCTAAAGTCATTTCTTGCTTACGTAATGCTAAGGATACATCCATTGTTTTTCTTTCAGAACGAAATCTTCGATCTAGTTCTGCTAAAGCACCTCTTTCAGATTCTTCTTCAAGTGATTTTATTCTAATATCCACATCAGATAATAATTCTTTTTCGAGAGAATTTCGCTCATTGGCAATTAATTTTTCTAATTCGGATTCTCTTTCTCTACGGGCTACTGAAAGCCTTTCTCTCATCTGTATTTCTTGATCTAATCGATATGTCTCAACTTTACGATGAACTTGGGATTCCATAGATTCCTGTAAATCCATTTTAACTCTTCTTTCCATACGCTCAATATTTTGTGTAGCTTCTAATTCGAGTCTTTCACTCAAAAATGCCTTTCTTCTATTGAATTCTATTTCCATTTCATCCTTTAGCCTATTTCTCAATTTAGATGAATGGGCCTCTATTCTACGATCTCTTTCAAGATCTAACTGCTCTCTTAGTCTATTTTCTTCTCTCCTTAAACGATGTAACATTTCTTCCCTAAGGAGTCTTTCCTCTCTCTCCAACGCCTCTGATTCGAGTCTTTCTAATTCATCTTCTAGTTCAGCCCTTAGATCTGTTTCTATCTGTTGAATTTTATCTTCAAACAAGATTTCGTTGGCTTTTCTCATTGCTCCATGCATCCCAGATAATCTTTCAGACATTTCAGAAATACGCATCCTTCTTTCACGTCTAATTCCGGACCTCAATCTTGATTCTTCATCGAGTCTGTCCCTAGTTCTAGCTAATGATTCCATAGTAGAAGATGTAGATAGTGAGTGTTGTGCCCTAAGTACTGCTAGTTCATCCGATGTTGAATTATCTTCATTTTTGGATGACTTGCTTTCACTCATAGATATTCATCCCCAGCATATCGGTAGTTTTTTGATATTTGACTACGCAGGGTAAATATTACTTTCAAAAGATGTTTTTAGTACCCTAAATACTTATAGAGAAATTAAAATGTTACATTAAATGATGTTTGGCAAGCAGGACAATCTAACTCCCTAGTACCTGGACGAGGCCTGATTCTTAGTTGTCTTTCGCAACTTGGACAATCAATTTCGACTTTAATTGTTTTTTGAGTTAAAACAAAATTAATTGAACATGCGCTACATTCCATTTTGACTGGTCTTTCATCAGTTCCTGCAACCAAAACAGTGCTACAACTTGGACAGGGCAATGATTCTGAAATTAATGATTGAATAGTTGGTTCATGAGTTATTTTACATACTGCAGCGCAAATCTCACAAGTTATCTCACCTAATCCTTGTGGCAACATATGATCACAGTTAGGACATTCAGCCAAAGGAACAGCATATTTTGATTCAACATATGATACGTCAGTCATGTTTAGTCTACCTCTCTTCATTGAGTGCTAGTAGGGGGTTTCCTAAAAAAACTTTGAAAGAAAATTTTAAATGATTCAATTATATCTTCTTTCAAATCATTGAATAAACTCAGTAATATTGAAAATCTTGAAACTCCAGAATCAGATATCCACATTCCATTAAGTATTATTAAGAAAACACTCAATTCATGAAGAGCTATTCCTAATGCTAAATTTATCTGGAATCCTAAAACTACAGTTGTAACTAGGAAAGTAGTAATAACTAAAGAAATAGCTATATTTAAGAATACTATATTTCTCGTCTTTTTGGCTAAATCTATCAATTTGATTATTGCATGAGGATTGTTTCCAGGTATAAGAACGTCTGCAGCATCTAAATTTACTTGTTCTCCTGAGCCTACCGCAATACCTACAGTTGCGGCTGCTAACGCCCCAGCATCATTAAAACCATCTCCCGCCATTAAAGTTCTTTGATTTTTTACTTTTTCAGTTACTATATTCGCTTTTCCTTCAGGATCTACGCCTCCCCTGCATACAATTGAATCTAAACCAATATTTTTTGCAAATAACTCTACACTTTTTTGTTCATCTCCACTTAGGATTTCAATTTCTATATTTCTTTCTTGTAGATCATTGATTAATTCTATTACTCCATCTCTAGCATCATCGTGAGAAAATGAAAATGCTGCAACGGCTTTATTGTCAACTGCAAGAATACTAATTCCAAATCCTTTATCTCTCATTTTTTTAACCGAGTCGTCTATTGATTTAGGAATTTTAATATTGGATTTTTTTAACCAATCAAGTCTCCCTATCATTACTTTTTTATTTTCATTTTTACCAAATATACCTGCTTCACCATCTTTAATATATGTTATTTTATCGGGTACAATCGAACGATTCTCAGATTCTTGAATTATACTTTGAGCATATGGGTGATTGGATCTTTGCTCAATTCCCGAGGCTAAACTAAGCGCCTTTTCTAATTTAAAACTGGGTATTGTAAATATTTCTTCCAAGTTAGATTTGCCACTAGTTAAAGTACCGGTTTTATCAAATAATGCGATTTCTATGCCTGCAGCGACTTCTAAAACATCTCCCCCCCTAGCAACTAAGCCAGTTGATGAAGCAACAGAAAGTGCAGTCGCATGCGGAACTGGAGAAGCCAATAATAAAGAACAAGGACAGGAAACAACCCAAAGAATCAATGTATTAAATATATTTCCGGTAAGTATTCCAATAATTGGAGCCATTACTAAAACAAAAGGTACCCATAAAGATGTAAACTTTTCAATCAATGTATGTGTTTTAGTTGGTTTATCTCTGTATTTTCTTACAAGTTCAATAAGACTTGATAGACGTGTTTCGTCACCCCTTGCTTCACATTTAACTAAAATAGGGCCACGGGTTAAGACTAATCCTGCCTCTACAAAATCTCCCACTTTGACGATTACGGGTATTGGTTCGCCTGTAAGTGGTGCTTTATCTACTGCACCATTTCCTTCGATAACTATTCCATCTATTGATATTATTTCTCCCGACCTAATTTCAATATTGTCGCCAATGTTTACAGCTTCAATCGGCAATAAATCCATATCGTTACAGACTGGGTCATTGACACTAAGTGAAATTCCTTCTGAGGGAATTATGCCATCTATACGTAATGATTGATTGATATTACTTGAAGCGTGAATTCTTGCATATCTTGGGATTCTATCAAAACCCCCTTGCATTGCATTTCTAGCCCTTATTAATGCACTATTTTCTAAATGTGCAGCAAGGGCAACTAACCCTGAAACCATTAATGCTTCAGGGTATTCTCCCAGTAACATTGCTCCTATGACAGCCAATGAAGTCAGTATTTGAAATCCTAAAACTCTGTGTTGGATACTAGCAATTGCTTCTTTAAACATATAATAAGATGAAAATGATAATCCAACTAATGAAACTAATAATGTGGACCAATTAGGCACATTACTATTTGAATTCATTAGTATTACGATTATAATAATTGGAATTGTTAAGATTGCCCCAATTAATTGCAAATGATCTTTGGTAATATCTGAGTATGAAATGGCTGAAATAGAGTAATTTTCACCAAAAAAATATTCTAAGCCTTTTTTTTGTGCTAATTTGATATTTGGATCGGAAATATCCAATAACTGAATTTCAATTTTTCCTGATTTAATCCTAGATGCCAGTACTCCTATTACATTTGAAATTGAGTTTGTTAATTTTGAACCTTTTATGCCGACTTTATTTTCAATTTGTGAAGCGGATAAGTCACTAATTGTAACCCAGTCTATATCGGCAGGATGGCCTAGTTTTTCTAAAACAGATGAAGTTCGTGAAACATTACCTCTAGAAGTATCCAAAGTGATACATATCCTACCTTCTGTGGCTGATACAGAGCATTCCTGAATACCTGGCAGTCTCTTTACTGCTTTGGATGCTTTCATTGCACAATCGGGACAGTCCATACCCTTGATATTCCAATCAAATTCATAATTTCCATCTATGGCTAAAATAATATTATCTTCATTTTTATTTATATTTGGTGAAATATTATTATTTTCATGATTATTTTCATTTCTACCTCTTGAGAAAATATTTTTAATATTTTTAAATGGCGATTCAGTAATAATTTCTTTTTGTGGAATCGAAAAATCATCATCCTCAAGGATTAAAAAATCTTCAGCCCCTTCATCCATGATATATCCAAACGGAAGACCTCTTTGAAGATGATGAGTGAGGGACTTTAATCGGTGGTGTCTTGATGTATAACATTCTCGGGGTTACATGAAAGAGTTTCCTAAGGACCGGGATTGGGAAATGGTAGTTTTTGATATTGATGGAACATTAATGGATTTTAATGGATTTGTACCAAAAATGATTCCATTAATTAGAAGACTGGAAGAATTAGGATTAGTGGTTTCTTTAGCCTCAGGGAGGACCTTGCCCAATATTACTCCAATAATGCAATCATTAGCATTATCGGGATTCATAGTTGCCGAAAATGGTGGCATAGTTTGGGACACCATTGAAGGTCATAAAATTAGAGTATTAGCAGATGGCTCTAGGGCTAAAGAAGCTGCATTATGGCTTTCTACAAAGATTGATGGTTTTAATCCGGATGGAATTGAATCCAATAGATGGAGGGAGACGGAGTGGTGCCTGTATCCTGATGAAAATTATGATAAAATGTGTTCATTGCTATCTTCAAGTCAATGGAATGATTTACTAGTAGTAAAAACTGGATTTGCAATTCATATAATTTCATCCAAAATTGATAAATCAGTTGGATTAAATGTTGCATTGGAGCAACGAGATATTGATCCTAGTAAAATTATATCATGCGGAGATGGTCCAAATGATATTCCCATGTTCGGAATTTCAGGATGGTCAGTAGCTATTGATGATAGATTTGAAGAGGTTGTTGCAGCTGCGGATTATAGTACAAAAAAGAATGGAACTGAGGGTACAATTGAATTTTTAGAAGATTTAATTGGCATATTAGAATCAAATGGTGCAGATGGCAGGATTTGAACCTGCGAAGCACTACGCAATGGAACTTGAGCCCATCCCCTTTGACCACTCGGGTACATCTGCACTACACCGAAACAATACTACTTCTTGATACTCACGCATAAAGAATAGAAATGAGATGATGTAGGGGATTGTTCATTTATCTCCTGCCATCCAGCGGTTACAGGTTACCCGCATGCTAGGCAGTGATGATGTCCTTAGATTGAGTAATTATGAACTTATAGCGGTAGAAAAGACGATATTTGAAGTTTCTAGGAAACAAAAAACTCAAACTACTCCTGTCGATTTACCAAGAGAAAATTTTTGGTCAGCAGTAAAACAATTACTGTATCATTTAGATTCAGAGTGCTCTGAGACTATACGTAAAGAAGGAGGGCATACTACAAAATCACAATTACAAACTAGAAGATTAAATGTACTTAGAACATGTGTAAATGACATAACTAGATTGAGGATGAATGCCTTTGCCCAACATGCAATCCTATCAAATTTAGTTAAGAGTAGTGGAAGGGGTTCTGATTTTACTGGAGTTTTACAAAAAATTGATTGGAGTAGGCATGATCCTTCAGAAAGAATATTTTACAAGGGAGTTTGCGATTATACAAATAAATACAAGATTGACGTACAATGGGATGGTTTATTGAAAGGAATAGAAAGTTATGTTGAAGAAGTTCAAATATCAACTGGACATAAGAACCTTGAGGAGTTTAATGAAGGAAAAGAAGAAGAAATAGTTATTCAAGTACCTGAAATAAAAAGTGATTGGGAGGATCCCGAATATGATGAAGAAGATAGGATTAGAGAGATAGAAGATTTCCCATATCAAGTTAGCCATATTCCTCCAGATACAAAAAACGATATAATGGAAAATAATGATTCAGATAATTTACTTAGAATAAAGATTTTGAAAGATTTAAATGATCCAATAATTACAGAAGATGGGGCAGAAATATTACTAATAGCAGGAGATATTGAATCCTGTCCAGCATTAATTGCTGAAACCCTTATTGCAGCAGGTTTAGCAGAAGTGGCACCAATATGAACGAGAAGTGAATGTATGAATATAGAAATAACTGCCAATCAGATAAAAAAATATAGAGAGCAATTTGAGAATGACGGTAAATCTAAAATATCTCAAAATGCTGTTACAAATGTTCCGTTACCGAAATTAACTTTGAATAGAGATTTAGTACAAGAAATGGACTCGTCTTTTAGTATAAAATTGGATAAGTGGTCTGTCACGAATCAAAAAAGTAGTGGAAGATGTTGGCTATTCGCTACTTTGAATTTATTTAGACCAGGGGCCATGGAAAAAATGAATATTAAAGATTTTGAATTTAGTCAGGCGCATATACATTTTTGGGATAAATTTGAAAGGTCTAATCATTTATTAGAATCAATAATTGAAACATCAGACAGAAAAATTGATGATAGAACCATTGGATTTTTACTTGGCGACCCAATAGGAGATGGCGGTCAATGGAATATGGCTACCAACCTCATTAGAAAGCATGGATTGGTACCTAAATCAGCATATCCAGAATCTCAAAGCAGTAGTTCAACTAGATGGATGAATGCAATTCTGAAGGATATTCTTAGGACTTCAGCAAGTGAAATACGTAAAATAATCGATAATGGAGGTACAATAGAAGAAGCTAGAGAACATAAAGAGAAGAGAGTGGGTGATATTTGGAAGATATTATGCATACATCTTGGTACACCTCCCGAAAGTTTTGATTGGCAGTGGCGAGATACAGATGATGTATTTCATAGTAAAGGCACAATGACGCCGCTGGAATTTGCATCCGAGTATGTTGACATAAATTGGGAAGACTATGTATGCCTTGTTCATGATCCAAGGAATAAAACTATGAAAACTTATACAGTTGATTATTTACAAAATGTATCAGGAGGTCCTCCCGTAATTTATCTAAATATTGATATAAAATCTATGAAAAAAATAACTCAAAAACTACTTGAAGATGGTTTGCCGGTCTGGATGGGGTGTGATGTAGGAAAACAAATGGAAAGAGAAAAAGGATTGTGGGATGCTAACTTATTTGAATATAAAGAACTCTATGAGATTGAATTTGGAATGGATAAAGCCAATAGATTACAACATGGACAAACTATGATGACTCATGCTATGCTCTTTACAGGAGTAGACGTGGTTGAAGGAAAGGCTAGAAGATGGAGAGTTGAAAATTCATGGGGATCAGATAAAAGTGGAGAGAAAGGATTTTTTACAATGAATGATAATTGGTTTGACGAATATATGTTTGAAATAGCAGCTCCAAAATCATATCTAACTGAAGAAATGTTGTCAGGTCTAAATACTAATCCAGAAGTTTTACCTGCATGGGATCCAATGGGCAGTTTAGCGAAGGAATTTTTTAACAGATAATTATTAATTATTCAATCTGAAATTGATATTAAATTAACATCAATACTAGGATTAACCTAAATTACGTAATGATAATTCAATTGTTACACTGTCTGGGATAGGTATTCGTAATACTTTCCTTAATGACTTTTCATCTTTAGAAGAATTTGTAACTAATTCCAATAATCTTTTGTGGACTCTCATTTCCCAATGATCCCATGTTTCTGCCCCTTCTCCATCAGGACTTTTACGACATGGAACTAACAATTTTTTAGTTGGTAGTGGAATGGGCCCTCTAAGTTTTACACCAGTTTCATCCGATATTAATTTAATTTGTTGACATACAATATCAACATCAGTATGGTTATCTCCAGTTAGTTTGATAGTGGTCACAACAGGCATTAAGTTCACTCCACTTATTTAATTTAGAAATATTATGCTTTCTTTTCAATCTTCATACAGACACCAGCTGCGACTGTTTTACCCATATCCCTAATTGCGAATCTAGCAAGTTCAGGGAATTTTGACATTTCTTCGATTGCCATAGGTTTTGTAGGCATAAATCTGATTAATGCAGCGTCTCCAGATTTTAGGAATGCTGGATTTGCTTCTTTCGTTTTTGCATTCTCTAGGAGATCTACAAATCTAACTGCTACTTGAGAAGTATGTGCATGGAAAACCGGAGTATAACCTGCACCTATTGCTTTAGGTATATCCATAATTTGAATTTGGCCAATGAATGTCTCATCATGTCTTACGAATTCTGGAGCAGTTTCAGGGTATCCAGCAACGTCACCTCTACGAATATCAGTTGCAGCTAATCCCCTAACATTGAATCCAACGTTATCGCCAGGCTCGGCTTTTTCATGTATAGTATGGTGCATTTCGATACTCTTTACTTCTGCTGATTTTTGGCTTGGATTGAATACGACTGTCTTACCTGAATTTAAAACACCAGTTTCTACTTTTCCTACAGGTACGGTTCCTATTCCACTAATTTTGTAAACATCCTGAATTGGAAGTCTAAGTGGGCGATCTGTTGGCTTTGGCGGCATTTTAATGCTATCAATTGCTTCGAAAAGAGTCATTCCTTTATACCAAGGCATATTTTTACTCTTGTTGTATATATTTTCTCCAAAGAATGATGATCCAGCAATAAATGGTACATCTGCTGGATTGAACCCGGCTGTTTTCAAAAGATTTGAAACTTCCGTAACTGTTGAATTATATTTATCTTCAGAATAGTCCACTCCACTAATATCCATTTTGTTGATGTTAACTATTAATTGCTTTACACCAAGTACTCTTGCTAAGAATGCATGTTCTTTTGTTTGAGCATTGACTCCATCATTTGCAGCTACACAGAGTACTGCTGCATCTGCTTGGCTAGTTCCTGTTATCATGTTCTTAACGAAATCTCGGTGACCAGGTGCATCTATGACTGTAAAGTAATAATTAGGTGTAAAGAATTCTTTGTGAGCAACATCGATTGTTATTCCTCTCTCTTGTTCTTCTTTTAGGCCATCCATAACATATGCTAAACCGAAACCAGCTTTTCCATTTTCAGCAGCAAGTTTTTCATTCTTATCAATAACGTGTTGTTCAATATGCCCACTGTCTAGAAGTAATCTTCCGACAGTTGTAGACTTTCCGTGGTCAACGTGTCCTACAAATACGATATTCAAATGATCTTTTTTCTTATCTTCCCACTGTGAACCCATTATATACACCTCTAATGTATTCTCGCCGACTAACGGGGTGTATATGAATCGTTCCCCATAATAAAAAAAGAGAGGATTACAACAATATGCCAATAATTAGCACCAAAACTCAATTATCGGTATTCCAATTCAATTATCAGGTGTTTGACATCCGTATTATGTGTTTTTTCATTCTTTACATCTATTGTCCAAATACCGGGCTCTTTTGAGCGAACTGTTGAGCCCCCTATTTGGATCCAAACACAATAATCTTCGCCACTACAATCTCCAGCATCCCTATTATCATTACCTAGAGATGTAGTGTTTGAGATTGGCTCTTCAGTACTGTTTTTTAGATACATGTCTAATTTATTATCTGTATCTCCAATTGTTCCAATTTGTTGGTCATCATCTTCCTGGGGATATGTTAATTTTGCCCTGTAATACCTTAATCTATCTTTATTATCTTGGCCATAATTTAAAGGAAATTCCCATGTCAATTCACAAGGATTTTCATTATCGGCACACGCTGCATCTTCATTTTGTGGATTATTCGCTACTCTTCCTAAAACAAAGTCATTCCAAACTCCTCTATAATTGACATAAACCATAGAATCTTCGTAATCAATGAATCCATTATTATCCTCAACTGTCAACCTTATTTCATATCCGCCCGTAGGGATATCTTTCCATTCATATGTCTCGCCTGTTGCATCAACATCATTTTCCGTATCTCCATCACCATCAGAATCTATGTATGTATCTAAATCCCATTTGTAACTAATTAGGTATTCCTCTGCATAACATTCTGAATCATCAGGATTGCATCCAGCCCAAGATTTGGAACCATCTAAAATGATATTAATTGATACCTCTATATCTCTGTCATCAATTTCTTTGTCATCTTCACAAACCCAAATTAGTACGAAATCACCTGAAGGAGGTTCTTCATCTTCACAGTCATTTTGTTTTTCTGATTTAATTACAGCGCTTGGCTCCCTTGCATCAGAGCCAACAACATTAATTTTTTTAGTTACAGTAGTTTCATGGATTCCATCTCCAACATTCAATTTTACTGTAAATTCACCTTTATTTGCATAAGCATGGCTTGTAGTTAGGCCTTGCCCCGTATTTCCATCTCCGAAATCCCATTTAAAAGTTAAAGTGTCACCATCTGAATCAGAAGTTCCTACTGCACTAAATATTACAGATTCGGAGGCTTTAATCGTACCTGAGGGATCCATTGACATCACAACTGTTGGAGGATTATTATTATCAAATACGTCAGTACATCCAGCAAAAAAAGGACAGAATAAGAGTAAAACCATCAAAGAAGCGAGTGGTCGGGTGTGCTTCACCATAACCCACCGCATAGTTTAAACAAAATTAAACCCACGGCCTCAACTATTGAATTTTATTCATTATTATGGATTAAAAATCAAATAAAGTTTGCTGCCTAGAGCCAGATAATAATTCATTCTCACTCCAATTAAATGCTTCAGTGATTCTACCAAGTGCTTTGGCTAAACGGGCTGCATAATATTGCGAATCGTAATCTGGAGGATCGGCACCTATTTCATCAACAAGCCATGGTTCAACATTCATAGGACTTGATTTTGCGTCTGTAACTATATATCCTACTTTCATTCCAGGAGTGAAACTTAATCCTCTACGAATCCTTTCTTTTGCTGCACGGATATAAGGTAAATTTTCATTAGTATACATATCAAATGACCATTGATTTTTTTTGCTATCCCATCTGCCCTTGCATGATCTGCTTATTACTAATTTAGAAGGATTTATTTTTTTCGCTTTGACGTCATCAATTATATTTTTAGTCATATCAACTGATTTTTTAGATTCATTATCAAGGATTAATTCAAACATTGTTTTCATAGTATCCCTCAATAATTCAAAAGAGTCTGTCCTTCTAACTTCATATCCTCGAATTAATAATTCTTCTCTTGGCCATATGACTCTACCAACATACCTTTTCTTTGCTCCATGGCTAAAAAATGCAGATAAGGCAGTTTCAAATTCTAATTCTGCTCCTTCTTTACTAAATCTTAGAGCAAGTTCTTCACCAAAATCTAAGGTCCTTTGTTTAGCAACTTCCCATTTTTGTAGTTCCTCCGTCCCTACTTTAGGCTTACTAGTTGGTGCAGCTAAATCTACTGGTGCTCTAACAAAAATTGAATCTGTATCTGAATATACTACATCTCTTCCTTCTTCTTCTAATTGCCTTATTATTTCTTTAATATTATATCTTGCCCATTCGGTTATACTAGCACCCAGTTTAGGATCTGTGAAACGATAAAAACTTGAAGCAAAAACTCCGTAAAAAGAATTCATAAGAATTTTGACAGCATATTGGAGCTGATCTTGGAGAAATGCTTGCTCTTCATTTCCAGATATCTTTGCTTTGTTGAATGCAATTTTATGAGTGTCACGACTAGACATTAAATGATTTAGCAATTGGGGCACTAGTCCTTTTCTAATTTTATTAGAAATATATCTTGTGCCTGTAACTGGAGAAATATTATCCGATTCTGAAATTTCATTATCATTCCTAACTAAGGTAGTGGAACAAATATTATTAGAAATCATAATTGATGGATACATAGATTTGAAATCTAATACTGTTACCCATGGCCGCATCCCGGCCTCGACCTCATGTACGTATCCTCCAGCAATTTGATTTCTTCTCCTTGGGCCGGATTTAGTCATCGGAATAGCAATATTAGAACGATCTGCTAATCTAATTACAAGAGAATCTATCCACCAACTCGTAGTTGCTGTTGCAGCTATATCAACTGTTGTCATAGCCACTGATGCTAGAGCTTCTTTTCTGCCAATTGATTGGAGTTGATTTAAGATATCAATTGGAATAATGGTATCTCTTACACAATATTCCATTACTTCATCTGGACGATCTGCCCATTCTTTATCCATTTGACTTGAGTCAATATCTAATTTATGCATTTCTTCATTATCGGGCCATAATAATTGAGATACATATCTGAGAGATTCCCTTTGTGGCCTTAATGTTTGGCGTGCTTGCCACCAAGCATCGAGAGGGATTCGGCCAGGAATACGCCATACTCTATTTTGTTTACGTGAAGGTAAAAGTCGTTTATATTCACTTTCAATGGCAGGAACTCTGCCCCAACTATTGAGTGAAATTTCAGTCATTTTATTTTTTCTTGCTAAAACTTTCGCTCTTTCATCCATTCTTGGTAAATCGAAATTATCAATATTATATCCAGTTATAATATCTGGATCTTCATGTCTTATTAGTGTTGTTAATCCTTCCAAAATAGAATCTTCATTTCCCCTAAATCGATATTCTGTTCTTTCTTTATTTCTTTCGATAACTGCGGCAGCACATAAAATTTCATTAGTAGCTATACTGGTCTCCAAGTCGAAAGAGAATACCACAAAAGGTGTTGCAAATGGCTTTGCCCTTTCTAAATCTTGATACCTGCAAGAAATTATCATATCTAGAGGATAAATGCCTGCACCTCCTACGTCCTTAATTTTTGATTCTGCTATTTTTTTATCAGTGTTATCATTATTTTTAGTATTCTCCGGCGCTCTGTCACCAGCCCACAGAATATCTCCTTTGACTTTTATATGGGGGCCCAAATCACAATCTAATAGCAATCTTTGTACAAATAGAATATCTGCACTAGTTACTCCCCAACCAATTTTCATTAATCTTTCTCTGACATTTCTGACATATCTAGTATCTTTTATGTAGAGTCTCCAAAAGGGCTTCATCTCTCCTTCGAACAATTTATTTCCTATTCTCTCTGGTTGGCCGTGTAATTCTTTTATGAAATTTAATTTATCTAACGAGAGAGTGGGTTTAATAGAATCAGAATCAGTATTCGGATCAAATATTTCTAAATAAGGGCGTAAGCCATTAACTAATAATAGGACAGAGTGGCCTGTTTTAGAACGGCACCATAATTCTATAACTGTTTTGGAAATATTATTTTGTTCCCAACTTCTATTATCTCCGGAAATTATACACAACTCTTCTTGCCATGCCATGGTTCCAACCCCATCTTAGGGGTGACTGTAAGATATTCAATTTATGTGTGAGATTCGAATAAAATAATGCCTAAAGAGTAATAGTAATAGGAATTATTGAAAACTCACTGCTGTGCGTGATATATAATTGGAGTCGAAGAGATGATGGAAAAAAAATATTCTGCCATAGATTGGGAAAATCTTACATTCAGTTTTAGAGAGACAGATAGAATGTACATATCGAATTGTAAACAAGGAGAAGAATGGGAGATTGGAAAGATGCAAGATTTTCAAAATCTAAGTATTTCTCCTGCTGCTGGCGTACTTAATTATGGACAAGGGTTGTTTGAAGGAATGAAAGCATATAGGGCCATAGATGGTAGTGTAGTATTATTTCGTCCAAAGGAAAATGCAAAAAGGATGCAAATGGGAGCTAGAAGACTCGGAATGCCAGAAGTTCCTGAAGACATATTTATTGATGCAGTAATAAAGACAGTTCGAGAAAATTCCAGATGGATTCCACCTGCAGGAAAGGGTACACTATACATTCGTCCTCTGTTAATGGGAAGTGGCCCAATATTGGGAGTATCGCCTGCACCTGATTATACATTTTTAGTTTATGTCTCGCCAGTTGGACCATATTTTAAAGGAGGATTAAAACCAACTTCATTAAAGATTTCTGAAAATCATCATAGAGCCGCACCGGGAGGATCCGGTGGCGTAAAAGCGATAGGGAATTATGCCCCGGGCATGGTACCTTCTAAGAATGCCAAATCAGAAGGATTTGCTGAAATAATATATCTTGATGCTGTTAATCATAAATATGTAGAAGAAGTTGGGGCAGCAAACTTTTTCTGTATAAAAAATGGCGTAATATCTACTCCTGAACTAACTGGAACAATTTTGGGAGGAATAACTAGATTGTCAATTATAGAACTTGCAAGATCAAAGGGTTATGAAGTTAGAGAAGAAAAAATAGATGTTGAATATGCACTGACTGCTGATGAGTGTTTCTGTGCAGGAACTGCAGCAGTAGTATCGTCGATTGGTTCGATAAAACATGGAGATATTGTTGTAGAATTTTGTAATGGAGGAGTTGGTGAAATCACTAGAGATATCTATGATAGTTTAGTATCAATACAAAATAGGAAATCAGAAGATATATTTGGCTGGATGATGGAAATTGATGTCTAACGGCCAAATTTTTTCTTACGCTTTGAAGATTTAGCTTTATTTTTGAATGACTTTCTCTGAGAAAGTTTTTGCCGATTTCCTGGTCTGTTAATAGTTGTAGATTTATTTTCTAGTTTTGAGTTGGAGTAATTTTTTCTTAACCTTAGTCCAATTGATTGTAAGACTCCTTCTTTACTTTCAGCCTTAGTGGATTCTAAAGCATCTTTAGTTGATAAGATCAACATGCCCTCTTTGGAAAATGGCCTTGAAGGATGTTTTGCATCTTCTTCTCGCTTCATTTTACTTATTCCAGCATCTCTTGCAGCCCAAATTATTGCATCCAAGGAAGGATTTGGAATACTTGCCTCTTTGGGAACACGGCGGCCATTGGAACGACTGAGTTTTGAATCAAAATAACGAGTCCAAATTCTCATTTTTCTTGAGTCACGAGTCATACTACTGAGAACCTCATAGGTGAGATTATTTTAGTATTTTGCAAGATTTAGTCTTCGAGTAAAACGCCACTTACTACACCATGCATACCCGGACGGCTAGTAACTTTGACTTGCCCTACATCAGTTTCGACTATTGCGCCTTTCGTAACAATATTACGCCTAACATAGTTAGAATCTGCATCATTATTGATTACATTAGTAATTTTAGCTCGGATTGTTTTTCCTTCTTTGGGTTTATTGACATTGATATTGCTTACTGATAAAACACGAACAGTTTGTGATCCTGCGGTTTTACGATATAATTTACGAATATTATTCTCTCCAACAAAGGCAAACTGATTTTCACTTGAAATTTCTGTTTTTCTCTTACCTCGGTATCTACTAGGGCGCTTCAAACGACCTCCGCTAGGTTTGCGACGAGATATGCCATGCCACTTTGCCATCCTCCCGCCGACCGTCCACCCTTATTTCAATAGATTGGCAAAAATATTATTTAATAAATTAAGAAAAGATATCTTATTCGTCTATGATTTGTTCGGAAGGGCGTGAGTGAGAAGAGGTTGCGAAGGCGTACTCCAGTAAGGTATAAGCAAGTTAAACACATAATTGAGGAAATAACATCACATACAGGGTTAAATATTGATATTTCTTCTAAATTTTTAGAAAAGGGACACTTTGATGGGAAGGATATATTATTAGTTGATAGGAAAATATTGGCGTTTTTAATTTCTGTAGGAAATAAGAAAATTTGGTTCCCAACAATTAGAGGGATCCTTGAATGGATGCCCGATACTAGATGGGCAGCAGTTGACCATGGTGCAATACCATTTTTGATGAATGGGGCTGACTGCATGGGGGCTGGCATTCATCTTGCACATGAATCAATTGAAAAGGGTGAATTAATTTGGATAAAAGATCAACAACATAGTAAGCCACTTGCCATAGGAATGGCGACTGTAAGTGGCTTGGATATGATAAATATGGTCAAAGGAAAGGCAATAGAAACTATACATTGGATTGGCGATGAACTGTGGGAATTAGAAACTTAAATGAAGAGGGTTAATTTAATTTAAATTATTGGAGATAATATGCATAAGGTAATATCACTGATAATTTTATTGATACTTTTACAAAATGTACTAGGATCTGAGGGAGGTATAAATGAAAATATGAGTCTTGAAGAAACTGGGATATCATCAATGGAATATCAAAATATCGTTATTGAATCTGAGATTTATAATATATCAATAACATTGGATGATGATACAGCAGAAAACAATACATCTATGATTTGGGTAACTCAAATTTGCATAAACTCTGGAGTTTGCTATCCACCTCAAAATAATAATATGACAACATCAGATAATGGGAAAATATGGGAGAGTTCGTTAATCATAATTGAAGATGCGAGCTACCTGAATTGGCGTATTGAGATGAATTGGAGCGATGGTGAAGAAACAAATGTTCCCGAAAATGGTTTTGGATGGAAAGTTTGGTCGAATTGTTGGTTTGACGGAAAAGAATGGGGAGGATCTGGAGATTCATGTAATTCAGAAGATAATAATCGTAGTATTCCTGGATTTGAAGTTTTGATTGCAATATCTTCAATCTTAATTGCATTATTGATTAAGCCAAAACAATGGAGGTCTAATCGTGTCAGACAATGAATTGGATTTTATTGATTTAGATTTTAATGAGATGCCATTCGAAGAAATGAAAGAACGATCGCTATCATTCTATAAAATGATGAATAGGAGGCGAACTACAAGACATTTTTCAAATAAAAATGTTGAACGTGAATTAATAGAAGTTGCAATTAGAACGGCAAGTACTGCACCATCGGGCGCTCATCTTCAACCTTGGACTTTTGTTGTAATTTCGAATGAAGAATTAAAGAGAAAAATACGTGATGCATCTGAAAAAGAAGAAATTAAAACTTACAGTAATAGGATGCCAGAATCATGGTCTGAATTATTAAAGCCACTAGGTACAGATTATGTCAAAGAACACATAACAGATGCTCCCTGGATAGTCGTCATATTTAGGCAGACAAAAAGACAACGAAAAAATTTAGAATGGGGGCCTACTTATTATTCACAGGAATCTTGTGGCATTGCAATTGGAATATTTATATCTGCCATACAAAATATGGGCCTTGTTACTTTGACCCATACTCCTTCCCCAATGGGCTTTCTTAGAGATATACTGAATCGTCCAAAACACGAACATGCAATGTTGCTAATGCCAGTTGGATATCCCGCAGATGAAGCAAAGGTCCCGAATCTTAGCCGTAAAAATATGTCTGAAGTCATCAAATGGAAGGAGTGAGATAGTTTATTTTTTAACTGTTGGAGAAATAAATACTAAAGCGACACCGGAGCAAACTATCATAATACCTCCAATTATGTTAGTAATAGTAAGAGTTTCATCAAAAATTAAGTAACCATAAAATGTTGCAATTATAACTGTAAGATATGAAAATGCACTTACCCAGGCTGCATTTGCTTTGTGATAAGCCATTGTTATTCCAATTTGCCCCCCTCCAGCGCCAATTCCTACTCCAACTAATGCAAGTAAAATCTTAGGAGTTAGGGAATTTAAATCAGGTGCTGCTTGTATTACACTTCCAAGAATAGAAAATATTGCAAACCAAAAAACAACACTTGCAGGCGAATCGGTTTGTCTTAGTTTCCTTACGAAAATATATGCTAATGCAGCAAAAAAACCTGATCCTAGAGCTAAAAATGCATCTGGTTCAATTTTTTCAGTTGTCGGCGATATAACTAAAATTATACCAAAAAAAGATAAAATAAGAAGAATAAAAATTGAAGGAGATACTTTTTCTCTTATTATTCGACCTGATAACAGGGCTACAAATAAAGGGGCAGTATATTGTAAAGTAACAGCCTGCCCTATCGGAATTCTTGCAAGTGCTGAAAAATATAATATCATTGCAATTAGGCCTGATAAACACCTTAAAAACATAGTTTTGGTATCTTTTGGTACTAAGGTGATATTATTCAAATTAGCAATAATTGCTACAATTAATGCAATAACGACTGATCTGATTAATATTATCATCCAAACATCTGCATTGGAAGCTGTCCACTTAACTAATGCATTCATCGTACCAAAGCAAATACTTCCGAAAATCATCCAGAAAACGGCAACTTTCGGCGAATCTATTGGAGAAGTACTATGTTGTGTAAAACTAGAAAGGTTGGGCCCATCTTCAGCAAGACTGGATAATGAATCTAAATTTCTTCCCAATACACGCCTTGACATTAGATTAAGCCCCAACGTCTTGCTAATACAGTTGTTATTTCTTGATAATCTTGACCCCCGGTACTATTAGGATCATAAAGATGAATTGGTATTCCGTGACTAGGGGCTTCTGCAAGTTTTATATTTCTACGAATTGGAGTTTTGACTATTAATTCTGGGAAGTTGTCTAATATTTCATTCGCGACTTGTTGATTTAACATTGTTGAAGAATGCATAGTTAAAAGGACGCCATCTACTCCTAAATTAGGATTTAGAAGATTTCTAACTTCTCTTATGGTACCTGATAATAATGCAAGTCCTTCTAAAGCAAAATATTCAGTTTGAACAGGAATCAATAGACCATCACTAGCAACTAGTGCATTTATCGTAACTAGCCCTAAAGATGGAGGAGTATCAATAAAAATTATATCATAATGAGGCAATAGGGGATTTAATGCCTCCAATAGTCGCCTTTCACGTCCTAATTGTCTTAGCATTTCTTGTTCTAGACCTATGAGATTTTTATCTCCAACTATAATGTGTAATCTCTCAACTGCTGTAGCATGTCTAGCACTAATTGCTGTTTCTGGATTTAGTATTAAATCTCTAGTAGTTTCCTTAACTTTACTTTTGTCGACTCCTAGCCCAGTTGCGCAATTACCTTGTGAATCTGAATCAATTACTAATATATTAAATCCCCTGAGTGCTAATTGGGCTGCTATATTTATCACAGTAGTTGTTTTTCCAACTCCTCCCTTTTGATTGATTACTGTAACAATTCTAGCTCTTCCTTTAGGGGTTGCCAAAGATTTAGGTAAATGAATGGGATTAATTGATTTAGTAGTCTCTATTTCTTCATATATATCAGTATTCGCTATACTATGATCATCTTCTGTTTCAGTGAATTCGATATCAATTATCAGAGGTGCTTCTTCTACTTTCGGAAGAATTTTCTTATCTTTAAATTTCTTCACGGATTAGACGAGTGTTAGCAAGGTGTTGAATATGCCGCATGGAACATGTATCATCATAGTAGATTGAAGTAGTTTATTTTAAGCCAACTAATTTTGTAACAAATACCATGCAAGCATCTCTCCAGTCTGTGCATTTAGGATGAAAGAAACTGTGTTATCTTTACCTGAATTAGTCCATTTACGCGTGCCGGTCATTGATACCTGTCCATCGATTAGATCTATCGGAATTAAACTTAACAATTCACTCTCTTCAGAAACAGAAAGCCGGTATCCCATCTTTAAATCAGAATTCCATGAGTTTTGAGAGTTGGCAATACTATCATGTAAATCAGGATACCTCTTTTCGTCCAATATTCTTTGTTCTAAAAGGCTTAATGTAGGAGTATCTGGAACCGAATTTTTATTCCAATTTATTTCTCCTTGGGCATTATTTTCACTATTTATTATAGTACAATTTTCTGAGTCAACACCATCTAAAGTGAGCCAACCAGATTTATCATCTGGATCAACCCATGATAGATTCCATTGAGAATTTATAGAATTTTCAGGATGATTATAACTTGCTTGCCAGATGTACCCTCCATCATTAATTGCAATTGATATATCTGATGAAGGATGATTATTTATCAGGCATTGTTTGGCATCTTCAAGATTAAAGGAACGGATATCTGATTCATCCCACATAGAATCTATCCATTTTTTCTTATCCGAGTTTCTTGGCCTATCATCAAAAGCCTCTGGTTTTAGATAATCCTTACCCCAATCAATTGGGGCAAGGCCGGTAACGCTACTGGATTCACCCATTTTTAATCTAATTGTGAGTTTTCCATCTGGTAGGAGAGAGTCAGTTGCAGAACTAACTAAAAAATTACATTCATTATTTTGAGAATTTTTATCTATTAAGATATCTACTTCTTGCCTAATTGGCCATGGATAGTTTTCCTTTACTTGAATCTCGATATTTGCATGGCCAATACATTTACCGATTTCTGAATGATAAATATTTATTGTACGGACAAGTCCATGGTTGGAACTTTTGAATTCCTTGCCTACTGACCATTCCCAATCAGAATCCCAAGATTCATCTCCCATGGAATTTGAACCCTCTGATAAACTCCTATCGCCAAAAAATGATTTTAATTCTATGGGTTTTAATGGCAAAGTTAGTACTGGAAGTAATACATCTAATTCACTTACTCCATCTAAACCATAAGTTACTGATTGCATATTTGTAATTTTATTCTCTATGTCTACAAAGATAATATCTGTTTTTGTACGCTTTAATTCTTTGGCTTCTAGTTCTGTCCATGATGTTGTAATCATATCAAGAGAATTTCCTGCCATTGACCATCCTAGATTTCCACATTCATCGACATCCCTCCAAGTCTTACCTTCAAAATCAACAACTAAAGTATGCTCTATTTTTTTTTCTGCAGTGTAAAATCCCGAACGTCCTAGGTTATCCGTAGAAATTTTTTCCTCCCTAGAAACAGATACTTTACCAACTCCATTCATACTAATTTCTAACTCTCCACATGCATCTTCAAGTACACTTCCTGATGAATCGCGGAATATTTTCACCATATCATCACCAAGAATAGTAATCTTTGCTTCTTCTACATTAAAGTTCATTTCATCCCCATATTTTAAAGCCCTAGGAGAGAATGAATTATCATTATTTATTACAAAAAATACAGTTCCGCCGACTAATAATAAAATTGCAAATATTGCACCAATAACTTTTTTATCTAATTTTAGATTTTTTAAAGATGGTAGTGTAATGACAGTTGGGGAATTATCTTCCATGTCAATAATTTTATCTACTTTTTTACTTATATCTGATTGAATTATTTCTGCTACAAAGACTTCGGAATCATCATTTTCATATGGTAAACTTATTGATTTTTCATCGGCTTCAATTAATTTTTTAACTAAAGGCTTTGGAGTTTTTTGTAAAATTAGCTCATCTATTTTTTTACTAATTTCATTTTCTGCGATATTTATAACTTCATCATCATCAATAAGAATTAATTCATCTATTTCATCATTTATTGGATTATTTTTATGACCATTTTCCGATATTATCCTGTCTATTAACACAGATTTTTTACCTGAGACATGTAATTCAAGTTTTTTACAAATGCCCCTTAGCTCTGCAACTGACATCTCCGATAATAAATCAGAGTCGAAAGTAGACTGGTCATCTTTGCTCATTATATTAATCGAGCCATAAGTAATGGTTTTCAATCCCTTTGTTTCAAAGTATCACAGAAAGGGCACTATGATAGTTTAATTATAAATTCAAGCAAAGAACTCAAGAAGTAGTTTTTGTTGCGAAAACTATGAAGCCGCGACTTGTGATACTCTCAAGAGGTCCTGATTTGTATAGTACCAAGCGGCTATTAGAAGAAACAGAAAAAGCAGGTTGGGATGTCAAAATAATTGACCCGTTGAGTTTGACTATAGTTATAGATAAGGATGGAGGTAAGATTTTTCACCGAGGTTGGCCTGTTGAATGTGAAGCTGTTCTACCAAGAATAGGTTACTCAATAACTAGAAGAGGGGTTGCGATAGTTAGACAATTTGAAAGTAAAGGAGTAGTAATACTAAATTCAAGTAATGGAATAATGAGTAGCCGGGATAAATTAGTTGCTTGTCAAATGATGTCTGATAATTCAGTTCCAGTACCAATTACGGCCCACGTGGGTTCTTGGAAGGATACCGTTAGAGCAGTAAGTAGAGTTGGTGGCACTCCATGTGTAATTAAATCAACAGAAGGCACTCATGGATATGGAGTATTTCTAGCTAAAACAGATCAGCAGGCGAGACAATTAGTTTATCAGATGTTAGAACGGAATATGCGACCTTTAGTTCAGGAATATATCAAAGAGTCTCATGGCCAAGACATACGTGTATTGGTAGTTGGAGGAAAAGTTATTGCATCCATGAAACGAAAAGCAAATGGAACTGAATTTCGTTCAAATTTTCATTTAGGTGGTTCTGTAGAAGATGTAGTAATAACTGAAGAGCAAAAAATAATCGCTTGTCTAGCAGCAAAAACATTAGGACTTGATATAGCGGGAGTAGATATGCTCATATCTAAAAGAGGTGCATTAATACTTGAAGTAAATTCTAGTCCTGGGCTAGAGGGAATAGAGGTTTCAACTGGAATTAATATCGCAGAAAAGGTTGCGGAATATTTGAGTTTTAGATATCATGATTCTCTAGAAGTAGAAATAGAAGATGAATTTGAAGAAATACCTGATTCTAATAGCCATAAAATAAAATCTGACAGTTAATCGGCTATTTTACTAATATATCAAAATCTACATGACTTATTGCCAATCATGAGAAGCATTCAATACTCTATTGGCTCCTTGATTAACGTTCGTTAGGGCAGGTATGCATACGTCATTTACGGCATGAGTCGATATAATGGAAGAAGAAGGTGAAATATTTTCAAATACGAAAGTAGATGATATTATGCCTCAAGAGATTATTTTTGTAAATTCAAAAATCCCATTACCTCCAAGATTAGATAGGATATCTAAATTACCTTGGTTTGAATGTTGGTTACAAAAATTGCGAACTGAGAAAAAAAGTGAGCACACAATTAGATCATACATTGTCGGAGTTAAAACCTTCTCAGTTACAAATCTACCAAATGAAAATTCTATAAAATGGGAGAAAATGCAGAGTATATCTGTTAAAAATATTCACTCATTTAGTGACCCCAATAATGGAAGAATAGATGCATGGCTAAATAGTATTAGTAAATTAAAGCCCTCAACAATTAATGCAAGAATAGCATCTATTTCTCATTTATTAAAATGGTTGGGTTATATGATTCCTGATTGGATTCAAAGACCTTCGAGAAGCCGTTCTTTACCTAAGACACTAGGTAAAAATGAATTGAAGAGAGTTTTATTGTCCACAAGTCAATCTGAGGATTGTTTGGCTTCACCCATTGTAACAATCATGCTTGATACAGGATTGAGGGTATCAGAATTATGTGGACTTGATATTGACGATTTAGATTTTGAAGATTTATCTGCACTTGTAATTGGTGGAAAAGGAGAAAAGGACAGGACTGTTTTATTTACTAATTCAACTGTTATTGCAATAAATTCATGGTATCCAATGAGGAAATCTAGACTTAAGCGTTGCAAGAATGAAACAGATAATCGTGCATTATTTTTATCCAGTAGAGGGAATAGGATGAATCCACGATCGGTTCAAAAAATAATAGATAAGATAGCAGAAGCAGCAGATATTCCCAAGAGTAAGCTCAGCCCTCACACTCTCAGGCATACTTTTGCTACTGGATTATTGGAGAGAGGTGCAGATTTAGTTACAATTCAAAGACTATTAGGGCATGCTAGTATAGCTACAACACGAGTTTATCTTGAAATAGGAGATCAAACCTTACGTGAAATATATCATAGAGCTCAAAAGAAAATTACTATTGCTGATCAGAATAATTCTGAAGAGGTAATTAAAGAAATTAAAACTATAGGCATAAAAACTACAAACTAACTTGAAAGTAGTTTATTCATACACAACATTCAATCAAATAGATGTCGTGAGAAGAACGTGAACCGGCCTTACTACGAGTTAGATAGTTATTCATCAAATGGAGCAGGGGTTTCGATTTTGTATGCACAAGTAGTGCAAGGTAATCCAAAAATGGATATTAATGAAAAGGGATTTTTGGAAGCAAAAGGTTTGAAAAAGAGTAGAGGAATCTATCTAGGAGACGTCGCAAAGTCCGTATTATACTCAATTGGTTCACATGAAACGCCATTTATTAATGACGATTCAAACTGGGATCAGCAAGTTTGGGAGTTAATGTGTAAATCAAATGATTTGGATATTAAGATAAATAGTTCACATTATTGGGGATTTGGACTTTTTAATCGGTGTTTCTATAATAAAATAGAAATTAGAGGAGAGTTGTCAATACGTGCTAGATGTGTGCATGACATAGTAGCAAGTCTAGGCAGAAATCCGTGGGAACCATATAGACTAAAATCCTTTGAAAGAGTAACAAATTTAAGTATTGAAGAGCATATAAAATCATGGAGTAGTCTGATTAAAATAGCCAAAGATGAGATGAATGAAAACATTCTAAAATTAGAAGATTCGGTTAGATTACTTAGAGGGGTAAATGAAGATTCGGTTGAATTTATTTTGGCCGCAGATAATGCATTGGAGGAAGCAAGGACGGCTTTATCTGATAGGAATTCCCCTGCTGTTGAACGCGCATTGAGTAGAGCAGAAAAAGCAATAATTAGGGCAAATCCGAAAACAGATTTACAATCTACAAATATATTATTTGATGATAATTAAAGACCAAGTGCACCATACATCCATGACCAAACGCCATGTTGTGCTAGATAAATTACTAATGAGAATGATATACAGGCGAAATATATTGCACCTTTTGATATTTGAATGGCATCTTCACTTTCTTCATCAAAATAACGAATTAATCCAGCTGCTTGCTGGATTCCACTACCCTTCTTATCCTTTGCCATCGACCTTCGCACCCATATAGACTATTTCAAACTCACGAGCCCAATAAAATAATATTAAATTATGATTATGCTTCTAAAGACTCGATTAATACACAACCACCATCGAGTTCCACTATCATTGATGCTGCATCCATTGCATTATCCATACTTGAAGTCATTAGAATCTCACGACGATTACCATTTGGAGTTTGAAAAACCAATCTATGACTTAAATTTTCTAGAACTTCACGATTAACAGTTTGCCAAGTCCATTCATCATTTTCTATAGTTACTAATGCCTGAATTGGTACTAATGGTCCTTGACTTAGAGAGTTATTTCTAGCTCTATCTACCAATTCAATTAATTTCTTAGTTGCTCCAAAAATATCGGTTTGTATCGGTTTTTCTTTATTTTTTGCTATTCGCCTGCTTAATCTCATTACGTGCATCCCCTTTGCGGAACAAGTCCACAATCGGGGAGCGATTCATCAATGGTATAATATTTTAGAAAAATATAGTTGTTAAGTAATAAAAATTGGATGTTTTATTCAATACGGAGTACGAGTATTTCTTTCGTGATGTCGTGTTCGGAAGGTCGTGGCAAGCAAGTCTGATTACTGGTATAATCTTGGAAAGGATAGTGTTTTGCTCAATGCAGTCAGTAAATGGAGAACGGGTCCTGAAGAATGGTTCCAGGGATCATTTGAAAGATTGCCAGAAACAGTGAGAGTAAACCCGCTAAGAGAAGACTCGAAATGGGTAGAAAATTGGTTAATTAAGATTGGTTCTACACGGATAAGTTGGTTTAATGGTGTTGGTAGTGCTTGGACATTACCATTTGAAAGAGGTAAAATAGATGGTGAAAATAGAGTATTACTCTCTTCTTTACATGAAACTGGTAGATTAACTAGGCAGGAATCAGTATCTATGATTCCGGCAATAGCACTTGATACAAAACCTGGAGAAATCATCCTAGATATGTGTGCATCACCAGGATCTAAAACCACACAGATTTCTGAACATTTAAACAATAAAGGTTTGGTTGTGGCTAATGAAATAGCTAGTTCAAGAATTAATACATTGGTATCAAATTCACAAAGACATGGGTCTAGAACTTGTATGATAGTGAATCATGATGGGAGACATATCCCTAAAATTCCTGGATTAGGCTATGATAGAGTATTAGTGGATGCTCCATGTACTGGTTCTGGAACTACTAGAAAAAATCCTGATGTATGGAGAAAATGGTTACCTTCAGGTGGACGTTCCCTTCATAAATTACAAATTGATTTATTGAGTAAGGGAATAGAAATTACAAAACCTGGAGGTAGAATAGTATATTCAACATGCTCATTAGATCCTGTAGAAAATGAAGCAGTTGTAGCAGAAATAATGAGGAGATATGCCGTAAAAGTTGTAAAGCCTAGTACAATATTACCAAAATTATTATTTGATGAAGGTTTAACTGAATGGCCTATTTTAGATGATAGGGGTAACATAACAATAGAATTGGATGTAGTTAGTTCCACTCTACCACCAACTGAACCTAACATACTAGAATCTATTCGTAACTGTGTAAGAATTTGGAATGATAAAAATAATGGAGGAGGATTTTTTGTAGCGATACTTGAAAAAGTGAATGAATTAAATATAAAAATACCTAAAAAAATATTAAATGATAATCAATTTAGTGAAGATTCAATAGATTTACCTCAACCAATAGGGAGTGAAATTACTAACAAAATAATGGATAGATTTGGAAGTTGTCCGGATAACCTATGGATCAGAGGTAAGAAAATACTCTGGTGCACTAAAGAAGCTAAATATATTTGGGAGAATGAGAAAAGTAGAAAATCAGGAAGAATAATAATTCCAGGAAAGCGATGGAAGCCACTAAAAGTAATTCATTTAGGACTTGATACAATTAAGTTAAGAAATAAAGAAATTGATAGAATAATAGGTAGAGCTGCACAGCAAATTATTTCTGAAATAGATTCGGGCTTTATTGAAGTTAGTAGTGTAATAATAAACAGGTTACTAATCGAGGAAGAAATATTTCCTTTAGAAATAGATGCCGATATAGGAGAATTTACAGGTAGTTTGGTATTAGTTGATGAAACAGATGGGGTTTGCTTGCCAGTGTGGATTGGGAGTAGAGTCAGCCTCATGGTAAATGAACCTGAGAGAATTATCATGCGAGCCGTTAGGGAATTAAAGGTAATAATTAAT
>JBKEHQ010000006.1:0-31845 GCA_046710875.1 Candidatus Thalassarchaeaceae archaeon | reverse complement strand
AATTATTCGATGTTTCATTTTAGAACGATTTTGGAGACATGTTTCTACTTGATAGTCTCTGCCTGCAATCTCTAATTTTGTAGATATTACTGGCCTTAAAGTGGCACGGCCACTAGTATCTCTTACTTTTCTCCATCTCACTATTTTCCTAGTAAATATCTTACCATCTTTGATTAGTTTAAATTTCGCATATTGATTATTTTCTTTATTAATTATTTCAATATCTAAAGCATTTAGTGCATTTGACCATGCGCCCGTATCTGTTTTTGCCATTATTAGATTAGATTCCAAATCAGGGATTCTAACCCATTCCCTCCAACCTATAATCACATATCCAACTGACATTATTTTCATTGGAGTTCCTTTTTATTTTTTATATCTCCTCTTTGAAAATTTAATTTAAATAAATAGAATTATTCAAGTATGAGTGTTGACGGCCATCCCTAATGGCGAAAGGCGAAATACAAGAAGCTTTGACTTTTGATGATGTTTTGCTACTTCCTGCTGAATCTGCAGTTCTGCCTGCTGAGGCCAATATTGAGACGCAATTGACCAAGAGTATAAAACTCAACAATCCAATTATATCAGCAGCAATGGATACTGTTACTGAATCGGAGATGGCGATTGCAATGGCGCAAGCCGGCGGCATAGGAGTAATACATCGAAATATGACAATTGAACAACAAACTAATGAGGTTGATAAAGTAAAAAGATTTGAGTCAGGGCTAATTTTAGATCCGGTTACAGTATCTTCAGACATTACAATAGGAGAATTAAGAGAGATTAAATCAAAATACGGTTTTTCTGGATTTCCAGTTATTGATAATTCCAATAATTTGGTTGGTTTGATAACCAACAGAGATATTAGATTTGTCGAAAATGATAAAACTAAAGTTTCAGAAGTGATGACTACAGATTTAGTTACTGTCCCTGAAGGTGTTGATAAAGAAATAGCCAAAAAAATGCTTCATAAAAATAGAATTGAAAAGTTATTAGTTGTAGATAGTAAAGGCAATTGCGCCGGAATGATTACCGTCAGAGATATACAGAGAAACCGTGATAATCCAGATTCATGTAGAGATAACCGAGGAAGATTGAGAGTTGTTGGCGCAACAGGAACAGGTGAAAAGGGAGTAGCTAGGGCATTGGCACTATTTGCATCTGGTGCTGATGCAGTGGCAGTAGATACAGCCCATGGCCACTCCCATGGAGTTTTAGATACTGTAAAGAAGATTAGGGAATTAGGGGGTGAGGATGTTCAAATTATTGCAGGTAATGTTGCAACTGGAGATGCCGCTGAAGCACTTATTAAAGCCGGTGCAAACGCAATAAAAGTTGGAATTGGCCCAGGGTCGATATGTACTACAAGAATTGTATCTGGAGTTGGGGTTCCACAATTAACTGCGATTATAAATGCCGTTAACGTTTGTAAAAAGTATGATATACCCGTAATTGCAGATGGGGGGATAAAATATAGTGGAGATATTGCAAAAGCCATAGCAGCAGGTGCGGATTGTGTTATGGCTGGTTCTGTATTAGCAGGGACCAATGAGTCCCCCGGAGAAAATATTCTCTATCAAGGAAGATCATACAAAGTTTATCGTGGCATGGGATCAGTAAGTGCAATGACTGAAGGATCTCATGAAAGATATTTTCAATCAGAGCAAGGAGATACACAAAAATATGTACCTGAAGGCATTGAAGGTAGAGTCCCCGCTAGAGGACCTGTAGAAAATGTAATTTATCAACTAATAGGTGGCTTAAGATCCTCAATGGGCTACACAGGTAATAAAAATATAGAACAAATGAAAGAAAATTGTAATTTCGTAAAAATCACAAATGCCGGATTAACTGAAAGTCACGTACATGATGTCGAAATAACTAGAGAAGCCCCTAATTATAGAAGATGATAGCATGGATGAGATAGTATTTGGAGGAGGTTGTTTTTGGTGTACAGAGGGTGCTTTAACTGGACTTAAAGGAGTAGATGGAGTCATTCCAGGATATTCTGGAGGGGATTTGAAAAATCCAACCTATGAGCAAGTTTGTAGTAAAAAAACAGGCCATGCAGAGGTAGTTAAAGTGAGTTTTAATCCTGACATAATAGCATTAAAAAAATTATTAATGGTTTTTTTTACTTCTCACGATCCAACACAACTAAATCGGCAAGGCAATGACATAGGGCCTCAATATAGGAGTATCATTTTATTCAAAAATTTAGAACAGAAAGAAGAAATAAAATTAGTTATTGAAGATATGCATACTTCATATAAAGATAAAATAGTCACTGAAGTTGTAGAATTGAAGGAATTTTATGAAGCTGAAAAACATCATCATGACTATTATAGTAAAAATTCATACCAACCATATTGTGCCATGGTAGTTGCACCAAAAATAAAAAAAGTTAGAAAAAAATTTGCATACCTTTATGATTAATATGTTTTCAAAAATTATTAGCATTATTTAATAAGTATTTGAATCGTGATTTCTAATCTTCGACACATAATTTACTATCGCCCATTAGACTAAAGAGATACTTGGCAGAAATGATATTGTAGTAAATACGTAATTATTTGTATATATTTAGGGTAACCTTCAACAGCCAGGAAAAGTGCACCATCCCATGGCAGATGATGGAGGTAGACAAGATGATCATTCAGATAAGGCATGGGCGATACACGCTGCCATTATTGGATTAAACTCTGGTAATTTATTATTTAGGGGATTAGAATTGGATCAGGATAATCCTGAACTTTTGACTGTAATTTGCCTATCTACACTTGCTATTGCTTTACCTTTTCAGGCTATTTTTTTCCTTATTAATTCGCACATTCAAGAAACAACCAATGTGCATGAGTTAGAGTATCAAATGTTACTAAGATTATCAGTTATCTGTCAAACAGTTTCTTACTTTTCACTAGTAAGTATTGGCATATTGATGTATACTACCCATATGTACATTGGACTTTCATTTACTGCAGGTGCAGTAATTGCATTTTTCTTATTAAAATCTGCTCTAAATCAGGTAGATAGGTTAGCTAAATTATGAAAAATTTAAATCTTTTGGTTTTATTATTCTTTCTAAAATCCAATTGCCATTATTTTCGTAAATTAAAGCTGCTGACGCAGTTGGCATCTCGTGCCATTCACCAGTTAAATTGTTAATCAGTAACTCACAACCCGGATTATGTCCCAATATCATAGTTGTACCATGGTCTTGACAATGTTCCAAAGATAATAACAATTGATCAATTCCTGCAAGATATATCTCTGGCATGATTTTTATTTCGACTTCATTCGAATCGAAATTCATGGCAGATAATGTTTCTAGAGTACGTTTTGAACTACTGACTAATATCAATTTTGGAAGAAATTTTTTTCTAGATAATTCCTGATAAATTTTAGGTGCATCATTCAAACCACGAGCATTTAGAGGGCGATCATGATCATTTAGATTTAGGTGCTTATGGCTACTTTTAGCATGCCGCATTATTATTAATCTTTTTTTATTGATCGTTATTCCTCCGATTTGTTGAAGATAGGTTTTCGTTTCTCTAGGAATGATGATACACCTTCAGAAAACTCAGGCGACATACATGAAGATATCATAAGTGCGCGTTCAAATTCCAATTGTGTTTCAAAAAAAGTAGATGTTGAAGCATCTAATAGTTGCTTAGTTGAACGTCGACTCATTACTGACCATTTTCCCCATTTTTTTGCTAATTCTAAAGAATTATTTATTAATTCTTCAGAATCGCATATCTCATCAATAGCACCTAATTCAAGTGCTTTATCGCCATTCCAAAGTTCATTATTGAAAATGAATCTTTTGGATACTTGAGTTCCAACAAGTCTGGGAAGAAGCCATGTTACTCCTCCATCAGGAGATAATCCTAGAGGAAAAAATGCTGCAGTAAATTTGGCATTTGATATTGAAATCCTATAATCCATTGCAAGGGCTAAACCTAATCCGCCTCCTGCAACTGAACCATTTATTGCAGCAACAAAAATCTTTGAAGAACCTCGGATTTTTAATAACAATGAATGTAACTTGCCGGTCATTTCTTCTACTAATGAACCTATATTGCCTTCATCTATTGCATCAGCAAATTCGTTAATTGATCCTCCAGCGCTGAAAAAGTTCCCCGTTCCTGTAATAACTATAGATAAGCATGAGTTATCATCCATTAGGCTTTCCAGAGAGTTAGTTAAAGTTTCAATATTATTTGAATTGAATGTATTTTTTGATGCATTTTTTGAAAGAGTTACTAATGCTACACCGCCTTCATGTCTTTCAACTGTTAAAACCATATTAACTCCTAGAAGTGTTTCTTTTTCAAATGCATGAATATCTTAAGATGTGGCGCTTCCGTTAGCATATGCATAACCGCGAAGAGCTATACATCAATGGGAAATGGGTAATACCTAATGGAAAGGCTAAGATTGAAATTATTAATCCTACAAATGAAGAGAATATTGGCTATGTTCCTGCTGGCTCAACAAATGATATTGATGTGGCAGTTAAATCCGCTAAAGAAGCATTCAAGCACTGGTCAAAAAGTAGTATAGTAAAAAGAATGGAAATTCTAAATTCATTATCTAGTGCAATCAAGGAACGTGGAGAAGAATTAGCTCAAGTCATAACTTCAGAAGTTGGGACTCCAATAGGCTACTCTAGAACTGCAATGGTAGGAACTCCTAGAGTTGTATCCCGTTCTTATTCAAAGATATTAGAAAATTTTGAATGGGAAGAAGAAGTTCGAAATTCATTAATTATTAGGGAGGGGATTGGAGTTTGTGCTTTTATAACACCTTGGAATTTTCCATTGCATCAAATAATTGGAAAGGTTGCCCCAGCCATCGCGGCTGGCTGTACTATGATCTTAAAGCCTTCAAAAGAAGCCCCAATTAGCGCATTTATACTTGCTGAGATACTCCATGATATTGGCCTCCCTGCAGGGGTCTTCAACTTAGTTTCTGGACATGGATCAGAGATAGGGGAGTATCTGTCGAGTCATCCAGATGTAGATATGGTATCATTCACCGGATCTACGAATGCTGGCGTTGCAGTAAGTCATGCTGCTGCAAAGAGTATTAAACGAGTAACTTTAGAATTGGGTGGAAAGAGTGCTAATGTTGTTTTAGATGATGCTGAGCCAGCATTAGTTGCAAAAAGGGCACTTAGTGCGTGCCATCAAAATAATGGTCAAACATGTTCAGCCCTGACAAGATTAATAATTCCTGAACATATGAAGGAAGAGATATGTAAGATTATTGCAGATAAAAATGATTCATATACTGTCGGAGATCCATTGGATGAAAGTATACGTTGCGGCCCTATGGCAAGTAAAAAACAGCAAGAAAGTGTTACAAATTATATTGAAATAGGAATTAATGAAGGTGCTTTACTGATATCAGGCGGCCTAGGAATGCCCAGTAATTTAAACAAAGGTTTTTTTGTGAAACCTACGATTTTTGCTGATGTTACGCCGAAAATGAAGATCTGGAAAGAAGAGATTTTTGGCCCAGTTCTTGTAATTGCGACATACGATAATGAAAATGAAGCACTTTTTCTAGCAAATGATTCAATTTATGGCCTATCTGGAGGAGTTTGGTCTGGTAGTGAAGATAGAGCCATAGAATTTGCCAAAGGGATGCGAACCGGTCAAATTAGTATAAATGGAGGTTTTTTTAATGTTGATGCCCCATTTGGAGGATATAAATCATCAGGCAATGGGAGAGAATTAGGATTGCACGGATTACACGAGTTCCTAGAAATAAAATCAATCCAGAAATGATTGATATTTTATCTTCCTAACCATTTTGGACTTTGTCTTTCTAAAAAAGCTTTGACTCCGATTTCTTTATCTTCTGTATCAAAGAGTGCTACGAATTCTGAACGCTCTGTAAGAACTCCTTCCGTGAAGGGTAAATCAAGAGATGCTCTAATGGTCCTTTTTGCTACTTTAATGGTGTAAGGAGATTTTCGAGCTATATTCATAGCCAAGGAAATTGTAGTTAATTCCAAATCATTTGATTCCTCCACCTTATTCACTAGACCGATTCTTAATGCATCTTCAGCCCCAATCATTTCACCAGTCAATACAATTTCCATTGCTTTACCATAACCTAAGAGTCTGCACAAACGTTGAGTACCACCACCACCAGGAATTAGGCCTAAATTTATTTCAGGTTGCCCAAATTTAGATTCCTTTGATGCTACCCTCATATCACAAGATAGTGCCAATTCAGTACCTCCACCCAATGCAAATCCATCGATCATAGCAATAGTTGGTTTTGATAAATTCCAAATTGCCTCCCAACCATTATCTTCAAAAAACGGCCTTACTTGATCAGAATTTTTTCCCTCAAATTCTGAAATATCGGCACCAGCAGCAAACGACTTCGGTTTTTGTTTAGTTCCGTCTGATGCAGGTAATGGTAAAGCTCCCTTTATTATAACAACCCTAATATTATCATCGGACTCTGCTCTTTTACATTGATTTTTTATTGCCTCATGCACTTTCATATTTAATGAATTTAATTTATTTGGGCGATTAATAGTCCAAATAGATACCAGTCCGCCAGAGGGATTTGAGTTTTCTACAAGAATATCTTCAACCAGTAATACGTCTTCCATATATGCCGGCATGCATCATATGGCTTGAATAATACGGTCAAAAATATATTACTAATCTTTTTGATTATTAAATTTATTATTTGGTAATGGTGGAAGGCCCGGGGGGTTTGGTAATGGTGGAAGGCCCGGAGGGTTTGGTAATGGTGGAAGGCCCGGAGGGTTTGGTAAAATCAAGTTTGAAGTAGAGTCTAAATTATCATTAGACAATTTAGCATCATTTAAGGAAGTATTAATTTTAAGTGGCATTCTAACTTTTAATATTCTTTGGTGATCAATGCGAACATAAGATATCCCGTATGGCATACTTGGGTCGGCTACTTCAGATTCGGAAATAATTGTTAAACCATGATTAGGATCCCTGAGTTGTTTTGAAATATCTTCTCCATCTTCGATAACTGCCCATTTATCAACTTTAGAAATTTTCCTCTTTGCTAATTCTATTCTCCTTTCGATAGTAATTTTCTTCTTTAATTCGTCCCTAATAATTCGCTTTTCTCTGATAAAATTATCAATTTCTGATTCCATCTGTGATTGAGGGTCTGAAGAAGCAACATATTTCATAGCTATATTTTTACCACCACTATTTTCTAAATCGTTTTCTGATAAAATTTTAGGAACAGGCGTATCGATTAATTTTTGATGATTTTTAGGAATAATCTCTTCTGAATTTGTAATTTTACGAGTACGTCTTAACTTTTCCTCGCGACGGTAACTTGGCCCTTCTAATTCTAAAACTGGAGCAGGTAATTCCAAAGGTTCAATTTTTTTTTCTATTTGGGCAGAGTAATTTATTTTTTGTTCGGTAATTTTTACTATGGAATTGCCACCTCCGAACATAAGTAGTGAAGTGAGAGATAATATTAATATTCCTCCAGCAATCTGAAATTCAATACCTTCTTTTACAATATAAACTAGATAGAAGGGGACACTGAGAAATAATGAGAACCAAATTAGTACTTTTGTCATTGACGGCATGGACTCACCTATTGTCACACGAGAGGATTGTTCTATTCACTTTGACGGATGTTGTAAAGATGTTAATAGCCCCCTTAAAGAATTACTGCGATGCGATATTGATGATTTTTCAATTTTGGTCATTTCGGAGAAGGTTCTACCGTTACCCTCATCAGGAATAAAAATCGGATCATATCCGAAACCATTTGTACCTACTTCTTTTTTCCCTAATTTTCCCCTACAGATTCCATTTGAATGATACATTTTTCCATTCCAATCTAAAATGGTAACACATCGATATTCTGCACCTCTATCTTGAGAAGTTTCCAATAATTTTAAAATACCAGATAATCCTATTGTTTCAAATATAAATGAAGAAAATACACCTGGGAAATTTTCTATTGAATCAATGAAAATACCTGAATCTTCAACTAAAATGGCGCTACCTTCTAAATCAGAATTCTTTATCATAGAACGTGCTTGAGTAATTTTTGATAATGCTACTTGCATTAAACTATTGCATTGAGGTTCAATAAAATTTGGCTGGTTACCATTTACAATTAGCCCCTCAACGTCATATCCTAATTCTCTGAATAAAGTGCCTGCTTCTGCTATCTTATTTTTGTTTCCAGTTGCAAAAAGTATTTTCATTTTTTCACCTATGCATGGTATCTAACTCTACCTCTAATTTCGTTAAAGCGAGATATTACTTCGCCAGAACTTATTATATCAGGTAATTTTGAATCGGATTCGGAATATCCCAATAACATAATATCTACAGCATTTTCATATTCTGAATGGCTGGCAGTGAGGCACTCATTGAGAACTTGTAAATCTAATCCCAAGTGCTCTAATTCTGGAAATATTCGTGCCAATCCAAAATCGATTAAATGTAAATTATTATATTTATCTATTAGTACATTATGAGTAGTTAGGTCTCCATGGGAAATTCCAAATTCATGTAATTTTCTTATTAATTTACCAAATTTTTTAATCTTTTCCAAGGAATTTAAATCTTCATTTAATGAATCATATAGGGGTTTACCTTCAAATCTAGAAATTAAAATCCAACCATTGTCTATATCCAGGTCATATAATGAAGGAGAGGGGAAATCATTCAATTGTAATCTTCCCAAAACTCTAGCTTCTACTGAAAGCCTTTGACGTGTTAATTTTTGATCCAATTTTGGTGTACGATATCCGCGTGGTGACCTCATTTTCAAGACTGCTGATTTACCAAGCCATGAGCCACTTGTAAGTGTTGCTTCGGCACCCTTATGGATGACGATATCTTCTATCCACATTGGAATAGTGGCGCCCTCCATACCATTCGGATGTGACATACCTTCAAAGCGGTTTCATTCGAGGAAGGATTACAGATATGACAATTGAGATGCCATCACCTCCCAAAATCAAAAAGGGAGTCATTGTAAAAAAATATTCAGAAGAGGATATTTATGCAGAATCTGAACGCCTATACAATAAAATTAATCAAAAGGAAAGATGGACTATCGATATTTGTAAAACTATAGCACCTTTGACATTGGAAATAAATCAACTAAAAAAAGAAAAGGATGTTTTTTTAATAGCACATTCTTATCAAACTCCTGATATAATTTATGGAGTTGCTGATGAAGTTTCAGATAGTTATTCATTATCAAAGTCTGCGAGAGATGCTTCGCAACAAACAATTCTTTTTTCTAGCGTAAGATTTATGGCTGAAACAGCTAAAATAGTGAGTCCATTAAAGACCATTATTCATCCGTCTCCTGATGCTGGATGCTCCCTTAGTGATGGTATAAGTGCCGGAGATGTAAGAGAATTAAAGAGGCTGTTTCCAGGAGTTCCTGTGGCTTGCTACATTAACACAACTGCAGAAGTAAAAGCTGAATGTGATGTTTGTGTTACTAGCAGCAATTACCTAAGGATTTGTGAGAGGCTTCCTGGAGATAAATTAATTTTTGTTCCAGATAAATTTATGGGTAAACATCTACAAAATTCGCTTAGAGGGAAAAAGGAAGTTATCATTTATGATGGCGAGTGTGAGGTTCACGCTATTTTTACTGGAGAAAAAATTAGAAGTTGGAGAAAAAGAATGAATGATCAAGGAATTAACCTTACAGTCCTTAGTCACCCCGAATGTGATGCTGAAGTATTAGAAGAAAGTGATATAGTTGGAAGTAGTGAAGTTTTGATAAGGAAAACCATAGAACTATCTGAAAATGGCGAGAAAAATGTAATGTTGATAACAGAATGTGGAACTGTAGATAGAATATTGGCTGAAACTAAAAATGATTTGAATGTCATAGGAGCTTGCGTAATGTGTAAACATATGAAAAAAACTCATTTAGAAGATATTTTACAGTCTTTAAGAAATCCAACATCAGAACAAATTATTGAATTGGATGACGAAATAATATTAAAGGCTAAGAAAAGTTTGGAAGAAATGTTTAGATTAGCCGAATAATTAAGTTTTATTTTCTTTTATTGATTGCGAAGACCAAACAAATATTAATGGGATTAACATTAAAATTGCTGCTTGGATTACAACTGAAGAATATGGTTGAAAGATTTCCTCTAGTGAATGTACAATTAACACAGGGCTGGAGCTAGGCCTATTTTCCAACCATGCCACGCTTCCTTTGAGGACTTGCGGTTGTTGTTCATTTACTTGGTCAAATGTTAATTGAGTTGATAAGTTAGTATCGATATCATATATCCAAACATCATTATTATCTGGTTGGCCATCTAATGTTAATGCAGGATTCCAACTACTAATTTGTAAAAATGCAATATTATCATCTGAAATACTAGGAGATGAGGATTGCCATAGAGGATCACCAAGAATAGTTTGATTACCAGTAAAGATATCGATTAAAATTAACCTATCGATTGGCCCTAAGTCAACGACTGCAACCAACCAATTACCATCCATTTCTAACTCACTAATAGTTGAATTTTTATAATCCAGAACTATATTTTCAGATAATAGAGTTTGGTCGGAAAGAAAATCTTTCGAGTTAATCTCTATATTTGTATTTATTAGAAAATCTAAAGAAGTAATATTGACAATTGGACCAAAAGTTGAGTTTGACGACCATGCAATCATATTATTTGATGATGTAATTGCAGTGGAGTTCAAAGCTTCAGGAATAGGAATAGTGCCTCCATTTTTATTTACTATCTTAATAGAATTGTCATGTAGTATCACTATATTCACCTCGTCGTTATCTGAGGCAATAGAAATATCTAATATTATATCTTCAGTATAAGTTCGGAAAAGTGGTTGTAATATTCCTTTTTCACCATCAAATTCAAAATAATCTATGCGATCATCTGTAAATAAAGCAAAACCTAAATCAGAAGTTGTTACTTTTGGAGTAGTCGCCCACGGCTTAGTTGAGATAGTACGATTATCTAGTGAAGTAGTATTCCAAGCGGCAACAAAAATGGTTTCATCCGGTAATTCTTCAATTGTAATTAGCCACTCTCCGGATCCTGCCGCCGATGTTGGCCATTCTGCACCCTCGAGTGGAAGATTTTGATGTGTAGCATCCCACAATAATATTCCACTCGTAGATATCAATAAAGTTGCAATAAAGAGGCTTGTTTGTTTTTTACCTGGTTCTTGGTAGGGTTCAATTAATTTTTTGAAGAGTTGTATTGAACTAGAAATAGAATCTCTTGGATTGTTAAGCATGCGTGCTAAGCGATGTGAAAATCTTCTTTCATCAAAAATTCTCCAAATCGATTTATGAGTTTTTTGAGACATTTTTACTGCAAGCATTGCAATCAGCATTCCCCCTATTATATCCAATAACCAATGAATGCCAAGATATATGATGGTGAATGCAGTTACTGAAATGAATAGTAGAATAAAATTAGAAAATTTTCTCCATCTTCCATCTTCATCCCATTTCTGTAAAGTAAGCCAAACAGCAAATGGCAAGCCTATGTGCAGACTCGGCATACCATTTGTAAATGGATCAATTCGAGTAAACCAATTATGAATTTCGGGCGTCAAATCATATGCAATAGTTTCCATAGCTGGAATATGGTCGCCAGTTACCCTTACATTAAATAAAATATAAAATGGTAAAGCGAATATATAAACCCAAAATATAGACAAACAAACCCTATCAGCCATATGCCTATCATCAAAATATATTGGATATATTAATGATGAAAATGTTACTGACATAAATCCCATAACATAGAAATGAGTAAGGAATTGATCTAATAAAACACTCCTAAATCCTTCTTGTATCCATAAAACAACATCGCCCTCAATTGCATAAACATATGGAGTCATGTCTATCCTTGTATTGGCCATAATTGATCTATCTAGTCCGTCAAATATATCTTTCCAAACATAAACAGAAAATACTAAAATTATGTGAGCCCAATAACGTCTGAACATATCGATTAAACCATCGATTGTTAATTTAGCATAAGGTGGCTTGAAAATTGGCATGAAGGCCAAACTAACTATGATTGCCCCAGTTACCCAGGTTATGTAAATCCCAGTCTCAGCAACCATCGTATCATTATACGGGAGTGGCTTTTATGAAATCAAATCGACCCATAATTATGGCTAAATTAGATGATTTTTAGAGTATTAGTTGAATCTGCATTTAATGAATTAAGAATATTTTCAACTATAATATCAAATGCTTTTGCTGTATCACCATCAGGTTCGGCAACTATTCTGTGAACTCCATCATCTCCCCCTCTAACAATGCCTGGGTCAAATGGCAAGGAACCTAAGTAAGGTACTTCTAATTCATTGGCTGCTAGGAGTCCACCACCTTTTTTGAATAGATCTAAAGTCATTGACCAATTTCCTTCTTCATCGCACTTACATTCAATCGGTGTTCCTTCAGGACCTATTAGTGAAACTATTGAGTTGGGGCTTCCCTTGCCTTTGATAGAGTATCCACTCATATTTTCTACTACTCCCAGGACGGGGACGGAAAGAGTTTTTGCAAAATTTATTGATTTTCTACTGTCCAAAAGTGCAACCTCTTGGGGTGTTGTAACTATGACTACCCCATCTATTCCAGGAAGATGCTGACTCACTGTCAAAGGCTCATCACTAGTCCCCGGCGGAAAGTCTACAATTAGTGCATCAAGTTTCCCCCATGCCACATCACCAATAAATTGTTGAATTGCTCCTAATTTTATTGGGCCTCTCCATATAACTGGTTTATCTGGATCTTCGATCAGAAATGCCATTGAAATTACTTTGACACCATGTGGCCCTATTGCCGGATATATTTGTTCATTTTCTACTGTTAAATCAGTATTATCCAATCCTAACATTTTTGGAATATTGGGCCCAGTTATATCAATATCCATAAGACCTACTTTCATACCTTTTATTGCTAAAGAAATAGCTAATCCTGTGGCAACTGTGGATTTACCAACTCCTCCTTTTCCGGATAAAACTAGGATTTTGTGTTTAACATCTTCCCCAAGTTTAGCAATACGCATTTTTCTTTGCAATTCCCTATATGCCTGTTCCATTTGTGTTTTTTGTTCATTACTGGGGTTTTGTTCCGGAGATTTTGAGGCCCCTGATTGATTATGTTGACTAATGGGCGAATCACTCATAATCTCTTGCAATAGTCGAGTGTACTTCAAATATAGCCTAAGAATATTATATAATTATTATGAAATTTTATAAAAATATATAAAATAAATTGGTTAAGTTAATTAAGTTCAATGAGAACGATTTTTTATGAGGTTACTATTCGTATGTGTTGGAAATACATGCCGTAGTCAAATGGCAGAGGCCATAGCTAAAAATCTTGGACATTATGCAAACTCTGCAGGAACACATCCAGGAAATAAAGTGGCAATTAATACTATAGAGGTGCTTTCAGAACTAAATATAAATATAAATAGGCAAAGGCCTAAGTCAATATCGGAAATTGATATAACTGGTTTTGACAAGATAATTAGTATGGGCTGCGGAGTTGAATGCCCTGAAATAAATATTGATATTGATTGGAATTTAAAAGATCCTTATGGCCAAGATTTGGATTTTTATAGACAAACTAGAGATAGGATTTCAAAATATATTCATCAATTATAATGACATCATACCGGCGTCTAGAAAAGCAAATCATGGCTCCCACATGTTACACGAGTGTAGTGTAGTGGTTATCACCGGGCGTTGCCAACGCCTGAACCCGGGTTCAAATCCCGGCGCTCGTACCATAAGAAATTGACATAAATCATATTTCTGATTTTCTAATTAAATAAAATGCGCCACCGATACCAGAAAATAACATTAACATCATACTAAGCATGATTAAAGTCATTGAATTATTCTTTAACCAGTTATTATTAATATTTTCATTAGATGAGACCTTCTCTAAGATCAAAATATGGGATTGTAAATTTGACGGAGTCATTGACAAGTAGTTATCGGTTGCACGTATAAAAATAGTAAAATCTCCTTCCTGAAGAGTACTACGTACGTCAAATGATATTGTATAAATTCCATCGTTTGCGACTCTATCTTCACCCATTCCATCATCAGACATTAAAAACCAAGTGTTTGAACTTCCAATTGGTGCTAATCTACCTATTTTAATTTGAGCAGAGGATACATCATCAATATCTGATATTTGTACCTCTAAGGAGTGGGTGAGTTGATTTCCCATATTGGGAATTGATATCGTTTCGACAATTTTATTATTCTTTAAAATTGTAATATTTTGTGTACTTGGGGGCTCGTTTACTATTATTAATTTAGGCCCCTCTATAAACGTCCCTTCCGAGTAAATTTTACTGGTCAATCTAGATTCTCCATTTTTATCTGTAAGTTTGACGTTCAAATAAATTTCACCAGGAGATACTGTATCTTTGATTATTAATTCGCCTGTCCATGCATCTCCATCATATTCCAAAAAAGTTAATTCTCCACCATTTGCGAACATATCAACTACAACTGATTCAATACCATGGCCGTCAATTGCCGTAATTTTAATAGAAATATTATCTCCTCTAAAGGCAGTAAGGGGATTAAAATCCATAGATATCATTCTTGGTGCTGAATTAGTTACCTCTAGGGAAACAGATTGATTCACTGATGACCAAATATCATTCATATATATATTAAAATCCATTATCCCATATTCTAAACCATTATGAATAATTTCTGAAGTCCAAATCCCATCCCTTATTACTAAGTCTCCATTTAATCCAGAATCTGATAAAGGTATCATTCCTAAACCTAATTGAGATAAATCAGCATATACTGAAAGCATATCTGTATCTATATCTTCAACTTTAATTTCAAGATGTGCAAATCCCCCTTCGGTAAATAGAATACCTTCCCTAAAGCCTACTGATGACTCACTTGAGGTGTTAATACTTGGTAATGTATTTTCCGCTTCGGTAATTATTGAAGGGTATATTATCTCATCTATTGATTGATATTCAATAAACACCGTAGTTTGATTATTTGACATATCTTCAATACCTAAATCCACATTTCGATACACTTCACTAAGAAGTCCAGCAAGTAAGCCTTCATTTATAATACTCCCATTTGCAAAGGCGCCATTACCATATTCTCCTTCCCAAATGGCAGTAGATACCAAATGAGAGTCAATAATTGCAGAATCGAAGCCTTTTATCTCAACTTCGAGCGTAAGTATAGAATTACCCACTAAAGTAAATCTATCGCCAATGATGACGGTTTCCGGACATAATCCAGTTTCCCTCGATATAGGATTTGAGAATATTGACTCGGATGAAGGTGCGATTGGTTGTAAAATAGTTGGAGAGTCCGGAGGAAATTCATAGTTAACTGAACCGTTATCTTCAATATATTCATATTTTAATGTCCTATTTTCCCAATCTAATTGCGGTACCGTGTACTCATACGTGAGATTATGTTCTGCATTAAATTCTTGATCTATTGGACCCAGTGGGGTGGCTGAAACATTGAACCAGAATTCATCCTGTATCTTATTTGCTTCAAAAAATTGCCCATTTTCATTCTGATATGCACCTGAATCAACAATTTGCCTAACAAGGCCAAAACTACCTTCGGCATCTCCATCATAATCCCCATCGACAATAATGGTATCAGAAATAGTTTCACCTCCTTCTGATTCAATATGTATTAGTGGAATAGTTCCATTAACTTCTATATATGGTGATTCTGAGGCAATAAAATCAAAATCTCCAGAACCTAGCATTTTCAGATATTGATCTTGTTGCAAACCATTTTCCCATTTATCTCTAAAAAAGAAGTCGTCGAGATCGAACGAAAATGTGCCTCCTGCGCTTATCCTTAATGTCATATTTGCTTCTAATTGAGTGTCTTGTAAACGTCTAACTCCATCCTCATCCCATGTTTCATAGTAAAAAAGAGAGACTTCTCCAAAACCACCTTGTGAACTAGTATTGGAGCCTTCATTAAAAGAAATAAATCCAGAGCCTTCTATACTTATTCTTTCTGTTAGAGTATCACCAGATAATGAGCGTAAAATATATGCATCCCTTATTTGTGCTTCGATGAATAATTCATTATCTGCATCATTCGTTAAAATAATTGAGCCACTGCCAAACATTTCAAATTCTTGTTTAAGTAATTCAAGTCCATCATAAGTCTCATTTAACCATATCTTTTCTAAATCTAAATTTAATTCTCCAACGTTGGATCCATCGGAAATATCCAAAATTATAGAACCATTTCCTAATTCATTAGATTCCATCAATGAAGCAGTTCTTTTCTGCCATCCTCTACCTTCAAATGACAATGATTGGCCATCTTCTTCTTGTCCTTCTTCAATTGCCCATGTTGTTTCCCTTGTTATTTCGTGATCGGCTATTGGTTGATTCCATTGGGTGATTTCAATTGATCTAGAACATTGCGCCTCACTAGTATCTAAATTAATTGATATTATATCAGCAAATTTTGGTTTAATGTCAATTACTATGTCAATAAAGCCTCCTGCGTTAACTGAATTGTAGTCGTTATTTTCTAGAATATTTATGCCGTCACGAAATTGTTGAATTTGAATATCTACTCCCCCAGGAGAATCTCCATTGGAATAAGGAGGATCAAAAATGACAGTATACCTATGTAGAATTTCAGAAGTATAATTTAGATTCTCAAATTGATTTATAACATCCCAATCTGTAATAATTTCACATGAGACATTAGATTCAGAATCTTCACCGAATATTGAAATTGGCATTAAACTAAATATTAATATTGTAACAAATATTATTGAGGATTGTGATTTCATAGTCCCTCTCATTTAATTTGTTAAGTGTGAAAGTATATCAAATTATTTTTTCCCTGATTATAGTTTTAAGAAATACAGTTTGAAAAAATAAATGATTAATGTTGGTCATCTTATTACTTTTTTAGCATTATTAGAAATTTTAAAACAGTGGTTCGATATAATCATCATCAACTCCCGAACGTTCTCTCCATAGTGATGTTGGTACATCGTCATAAATTCCAGCATAAGGATCGTGTTCCTTGGTACTTCCTTTGTTCTTTGCGGCTTCAGCAGCAGCTAGTGCAAATGCTTCCGCATTTGCTTTAAATTTCCAGTAATGAATTCTCCACTCCCTGCCATCCCAAAGGGTTGTTTCTTCCGATTCAGTAGTTAATAAATCATAATCCTGTAATTGATAAAATAAATTTCTATCAGTAGGTTCTAATGCGTTGTCGATAATTCTATTGGAGAAGCCAAAAAAACCTAAAGCATGTTCGGCTATATTTTCAGCTACGACAGTCTCCATATCGATATCGACTTTTGTCCTTATGGCCTGAGTGAGTTGTGCTAGTGTCAAACCCATCCCATAGTACCTCAGTAATCCTCATAGGAGACGCCTCGTTATTTCAACCATGTCACATAATGTGTATTTTTATAGACTAAAACATCCGAAGTGATTAATTTTCATAATGCTCTCCGATATGCTGTGAGTCAGACAGGCAGTCACACATTTCTCGGCCTTAAAGAGTCTAAATATGGACCATGGGACATCGCAATATTGCCAATTCCTTTGGAGATAACTACAAGTTGGAAAGAAGGGACTGCGATGGGCCCCAATGCATGCTTAGAAGTAAGTTCTCAAGTTGAATTATATGATGAGATATTGGAAAATGAATTACCTTGTGGATTATCATTTCATACATCTATCCCTTGGAGTTCGGATGAGGGCACTTTAAAAAAGCAATTAGATTCTATTAAAGAATACGTAAAACCCTGGACTAATGGTAAACAATTTCCACTTATTTTGGGAGGTGAGCATGGCATCCTACTCCCGATTATTGAAAGCTTATCCGATAATTCTAAAGTAAATTATTTGCAAGATTTAACAATAGTTCAAATTGATGCTCATGCTGATTTAAGAAATGAGTTAAATGGAGAAAAATTTTCACATGGTACCGTAGTAAGAAGATGTTTAGATTCAGGTGTCGGAAAGGTGATTCAAATTGGAGTTAGGGCATTTAATAAAGAGGAGTTCGACATAATTAACGATGATGTTAGAGTCGAAACATGGTTTGCTAGAGACTTATTTGGACTACGAAATAAAAATAAGACATGGGCCAAATTACTAAATAAAATTGAGGAATTAAAGGGGCCAATTTGGTTGACTTTTGATATCGATGGACTTGAGTCATCATTAGTCCCATCCACTGGGACACCGATGCCAGGAGGTTTATCATATTGGCAAGCAATAGAATTAATTGAAAAATTATTTTTTGCAGAGGGGACAGACATAATAGGTGCCGATATTAATGAAATAAACCAGGGCGGTACTGATTCATTGACAGAATTTAATGCAGCTTTAATAGCTACAAAAATTGTTGCTTGCCAAACATGCTTGATCCGGGCGCAGAAGGATTGAACATGCCTAACTTATCCGCTTAGGTCATACATAGGGCAATCAAAGTGAATTAATTACACAAAATTGTATATAGAAAATAAGGAAATTGTGAGACATTATGAAGTGGATTAGTAGTGAATTTATACATATAGGAATGCAACTAATATTACCTGTCTTTGAAGGTATAGAAAAAATACCAGAAGAATCCCTTAAAGGACTCAATGCATCTCAGAAAAATTTGATAAAGGAAGCCATAATTTCCAAAGAGTTCCAAGCAAAAATTGATCAAAAAATATCCTTATGGACCCCCGACTGTAAAATTTTATTAGTTGGCATGGGAGATAAGAAAAAAATAACTCATAAATTAATTCGTAATTCAGGTGCAAAAATCATTGCTTTTTTATCAAAACGAAAGGGAGTAGATGTTACGGTCAGATTTACTGATAATTGGAGATTAGAAAATATGTTAAATTTTGCTGAAGGTATGATGTTAAGAGATTATAATTTCGATAAACATAAAAAAATAGATAAAGATGAGTGTTTAGAACAATGGAATGTTAATTTTCAAGCAGAAAATAGATTTCAAGAAGATCTTCAAAAAGGATTGGATAGAATCACTCGGATAACTGGTGGCGTTCACATGGCCAGAGATTTAGGCAATGAACCCGGAAATATAATGTATCCAATGGAATTTGCTAAAAGAGCATTAAATTGGGCGTCAGGTAAAGAAAATGTAAAAGTTGAAGTTTATGACTGGGAAAAGTTACAAGAATTGGAAATGGGAGGATTAGTCAACGTTGGCAAAGGAAGTGATAAGAAGCCGTGCATGGTAATATTTACGCTTAATCCTGATGCGGATAAGGAAGTTTCAAGGCCGTGCATAGTTGGAAAAGGAATAACTTTTGACACAGGAGGAATATCAATTAAACCCACTAGTGGCATGTGGGATATGAAATATGATATGTGTGGTGCTGCCACAGTTTTTGGATTAATGGAAGCACTATGGGCAACCGGATATGAAAGAAGGGTGAATGGGATAACTTGCTTGGCAGAGAATATGCCCGGATCTGGAGCATATCGTCCAGGAGATGTTATTTCGACTTATTCTGGTAAAACTGTAGAGATTTTTAGTACAGATGCTGAAGGAAGAAATGTCTTAGCAGATGGATTATGGAAAGCAGGAGAATTTGATCCCGAATACATCATTGATTTGGCAACTTTAACTGGTGCAGTTGTTGTTGCACTTGGCAATCAAATAACTGGAATGTGGGGCAATGATGATTCATTGATAAATAAATTAAAAAATGCATCCATCAAAGAAGGTGAAGATGTTTGGAGAATGCCTTTAAATTCTGATTTTGAAAGATATATGACAGATTCAGCATTTGCGGATACTAGGAATGGATCATCCGGAGGTAGAGCAGGTTCATCCAATTCTGCTGCTGCTTTTCTGAAACAGTTTGTTCCAAATCGTAATTTTGAAGAAAGTTCGGAACAGATATCATGGATACATTTGGATATAGCTGGGACAGCATGGGGGCCAGGAGGTAAAGCAAAATCTGAAACTTCAAATCCTTTATTCCAATATGGGGTCTCAGGAGTTCATGTTAGAACTCTACATAGATTGATTGATGAAAATTAATTAAGATTCGTCCTCATCATCGGAATCAACAACTTCGAAATCTGCTTCTACAACGCCGTCTTCGCCACCATTAGTGTCTTCCTCTGATGTTTGCTCTTCCGCCATTTCGGCTGCTGCTGCCTCATATATTTTAGTAGATAATCCGTGCATTAATTGCTCAACTTCAGATAATTTAGCCTGTATTGCTGCTTCGTCAATATCCTCCAAGGGTATGGCTTCATCGCCATTCATAATCAAGGCCTCTAAATCATTTAATTTTTCAGATACTGGAGTGGTATCTTCCTCTGAAAGTTTATCACCAGTTTCTTCAATAGTTTTACGAGTTTGATATATGATGCTATCAGCTTGATTACGTAATTCAACTCTGGCCTTCTTGAGTTTATCATCTTCAGCAAATTTTTCGGCTTCTTCGATTTTTTGATTTATTTCATCTTCAGTTAATGATGTTTGACTTTCAATTTTGATAGATTGTTCCGTACCTGTTCCAATATCCTTAGCAGAAACATTTACTATTCCATTGGCATCTATATCGAATGTAACTTCTATTTGTGGTACTCCCCTTGGTGCAGGAGGAATTCCGACAAGATGAAATTGACCAAGCGTAATATTATCTTTTGCAAACTCTCTCTCACCTTGGAGAACATGAACTTCTACTGCAGGTTGACTATCGGCGGCTGTTGAGAAAACTTCTGATTTACGTGTAGGGATCGTAGTATTTCTTTCAATCATTGGAGTAGTGATTCCCCCCAATGTTTCGATACCGAGTGATAAGGGCGTAACATCCAATAATAATACATCAGTAACTCCTTCGTCACCAACAATTATTCCTGCTTGTAAAGTTGCACCCACTGCAACTGCTTCATCTGGATTTATTCCTTTGAATGGGGCCTTTCCTACTTCTTTCTCAATAGCGGATTGTACTGCAGGCACCCTAGTTGATCCTCCAACTAATATTACTTTGTCTACATCTCCCTTTTTTACGTCTGAATCTTTCATAGCACGACGAGTGGGGGACATTGTTCTTTCAATCAAATTACTAATTAATTTTTCAAAATCAGATCTGGATAAGGTGATATCTAAATGTTCTGGTTGGCCATCTCTCATAGTGATAAAAGGTAAGTTAATTTGAGTTGATGCTGAAGATGAAAGTTCTATTTTTGCTTTTTCAGCAGCTTCCCTGAGTCTACTCATTGATTGTAGATCTTTACCCAAATCTACACCTGTAGATTTCTTAAATTCACTTACTAACCAATCAACTACTACTTGGTCAAAATCATCTCCACCTAAACGATTATCTCCGCTAGTAGCTTTAACCTCAATTTGTGGTTGACCGTCTACTTGATATATCTCTAATACCGATACATCAAAAGTACCGCCACCTAAATCATATACCAAAATAGTTTGATCATCCGCTTTATCGACTCCATAAGCCAAAGCTGCTGCAGTAGGCTCATTTATTATCCTAAGAACTTCTAATCCTGCGATTCTCCCTGCATCTTTTGTTGCTTGTCTTTGGGCGTCAGAGAAATAAGCAGGACATGTTATTACAGCTTGCTTAACTTCTCTTCCCAGATACTCTTCGGCATCTGCTTTTAATTTTTGAAGAATAAAGGCTGAAACTTCCTGAGGTGAATATGTATCTTCATCGATTTTTTTAGACCAATCGGTACCCATTTCTCTTTTTACTGAAAGAATAGTCCTCTCAGAGTTTGTTACTGCTTGCCGCTTTGCGGTAATTCCGACTAATCTTTCACCATCTTTTGTGAATGCAACTACACTTGGAGTTGTTCTGGCTCCTTCCGAATTGGGTATCACAACTGCTTGGCCACCCTCCAGCGTAGCAACGCAACTATTTGTCGTACCTAAATCAATTCCTATTACTGGTCCACTCATTTTTTTCATCTCCTATTTTTAATTATACATTGTTGAATTAATATCAAATGTGACATCCAATATTCCATTATTATATGTCCATTTGATAATTCGACTTGCTGTTTCTGGTAACTTAAACTTCTTGAAAGGTCGTAATTGAGTAGTTTTCATAATTTGGAGTAAATTTCCAGAGCTAGCGAGATTTAATTCCATGGAATCTTGATTGATATCTGCATATCTAGATATATCGACAGTTAAGTACATTTTATCTCCATAAATTTGAACATTATCTTGATCAAGTTCTTCGTCATCGGGGGCATCATTAATTTCTGCTTCCATCTCAATTACTGGCTCATCTAGCTTAACATCGACGCCGATATTTTTTAATAAGTCTCCAAATCCTTCAGGATTATTGATATTCATCATTTGCTCCATCATTTTTCTTAATTCCTTTGGATCAAAATTTATATTCATTTTATTGACATCCATGTTGACGTTAGCTTTTGCCATATCTTCCATATTCATGCCCATATCTTCTAATCTACCTTTTAATTGATTCATAATTGATTTAAGCATGTTTATATCAACATTCATGCCCATTTCAGAAAATACTTTAGTCATTTCCTTTAGCATATTTTCTTCCCATTCATCTCTATTTGAAACGCTCATAATAATCACTAGTGAACCTTAGGTTGTTTAGTCGGAGAAAGGTTGAATATATTAATACGACGGTTTGCAGATTATACTAATCAAGAACAATACAACAAGCGGATTCAAAACATATTATCTATTGGGATAAATAATATGACCGAATCTGAGCACGATATAGCATTAGAAGATACGGATCGTATCAAAGGGCATGAGGCCCTCGTTAATAACGTAAAAGCCGCTGTTGCATTGGCTGGAGCAGTAAGATCCACACTTGGCCCCAGAGGATTAGATAAAATGCTAGTTGAAGAAGGAGGAGCCACTATTGTTACTAATGATGGAGTTACCGTCCTCGAAAATGCTAAGGTTGAACATCCCACTGCTCAGTTACTAATATCTACATCTTCTTCACAAGACAAGTCGGCTAGAGATGGGACTACAACTACAGTTTTATTAATGGCTGAAATTTTACAAAATTCTTTAGAATTAGTAAGGATGGGAATTCACCCTACAGTAATTATTAATGGCTACAGAATAGCATTAGAAGAGTCGATTCTAGAATTGTCTAATATTTCAAAGGAAATTTCTGAAGACATTTCTGAATATGCTATAGTTTCAACCTCATTAGCAGGTAAAATTGAGTCGTCAGTTACTTCTATGCTAACGAATTATGCCATAGAAGCCGCAAATATACTTTCTTCCGAAGGAGGAGGAGAAGATTTAGAAAGATTACGAGTAAAAAGACTGCAAGTTGGCAACGGAGGAATTAAAGATTCAAAATTAATTCATGGATTAGTTTTAGCAAAATCAAGATTAGACTTGGAAACACTAGCATTCTCGAATGGCGGTAAAATCGCAATAATTGATGGCGGTTTGGAAAATAAAAAAATAGATATGGACGCTTCAATAGAAATAACAAGTATTGGCTCATTAAAAGAATTTCATAATAGAGATTTAGAAAAAATAAAATTATTAGTTGAACATCTTAAATCGTTTGATATTGATTTATTAATTGTTAGAGATGGCGTGGCAGACGAAGCCATTACTCCATTGAAAAATGCTGGAATTACTACTTACAGGAGATTAGAGAGACGAGATTTAGAACTATTATCAAAGATGACTGGCGCTAATCCAGTAAGAAACCCTTTAAATTTAAAATTTGAGGATATAGGTAATTATGCCAAACGTTCAGAGACGTTAATTTCAGATGTTAAACATACCACTATTGAAGGCGATATTGGAGGAGGCATGACGTTTGTAATTAGAGGAACTAGTCCGGAAATTAGAAATGAAATGAAGCGGGCATTTGATGATGCTTTAGGCGTGGCTCATAGGCTCAAAAGAAATACATCGATATTACCTGGAGGAGGAGCAACTCACATACATCTTGCTAGGCACCTTCGTATATTTGCTACTAGTCAATCTGGCCGTGAACAGTTAGCAATTGAGGCTTATGCAGCTGCATTAGAAATAATACCAAGAGTTTTGGCAGAGAATTGCGGTATGGATCCAATTGATGCTATCTTATCATTATCTGCTGCTCAAAATAATGAATTAGAAGACGGCTCGTGGATAGGGCTAGATGTTCAGTCAGGTAAAAATATCAATATGATGAACGCAGGAATATTGGACCCATTATTTGTTGCAAAACATGCATTAACAGGAGCGACTGAAGCGGCCATAAATGTTCTTCGTATAGATGATGTATTGTGGGCAAAACAGGATGCTCAGACTCCAGATTGGCAAAATGAACTAACTGAAGAGGATTAAGTTAATCACTAAGGTTATCAAGCATAGAGTCGACAATTCTGTTTAAATCGTATTTTGCTTTCCAACTCCAGTCTTCTTTTGCGAATGAGTCATTGATTGAATCTGGCCATGAATCAGCATATTTTTGCCTAATATCTGGAAAGAAATTGCATGTGAAACCATCAACTTTGTCTTTTATTGCATCGACTAATTCTTGAGCAGTAAATGATAATCCAGATACATTATATCCTGGCCTAGATTTTCCAATCGATCCGATTGGAGCATCCATTAGTTCCAAGGTAGCTCTAATTGCATCATCCATATACATCATCGGCAATCTTGTTTCTGGCTTAACAAAGCAATCATAATGTCCGTGATTTAATGCAGCTTGGAAAATCTCGACTGCATAATCAGTAGTTCCTCCTCCAGCCGGAGATTTCCAAGAAATTAAACCGGGATATCTAAGCCCCCTAGCATCTACATTATATTTTGTCCAATAGTCATTAATTAAATTCTCACCAACAACTTTGGTCTCACCATAAACAGTAGTTGGATTCAGAGGAGTATTTTGAGGGGCATGTTTAGGGGCATCTGGGCCAAAAACAGCTATTGAAGATGGGGCATAAACTTTCAAATCATTGGACTTGGCTGTTTCCAACACTGAAATCACGCCACCGATATTTATTTTCCTGCATAATTCTGGCTTTTTTTCGCCAACAGCAGACAGCATTGCCCCCAAATGAAATATTTTTCTTATATCATAATCTTTTACAATTTTGTCCATAGAATCAATATCAAGAACACTCAATAATTCAAATGGCCCATTAGTTACTCCGGAGTGGCCAGAAAGTTGTCTGATATCTGTTGCCAAAACATTTTCATTACCGTATCTTTGTCTTAATTCATCTACTAAGTCAGTACCTATTTGCCCCAAAGCACCCGTGACCATGATACGGTTTGCTTCCGGCGCGAACATGTGCCTCGGTAAGGTACTGGATAAATGAACCTAAAGTAACATTGTTACATTCCGTCATAGACAATGTTGATATGTCTAGCATACACGCTTTTGACCCTGTTGATTAGATGAAGTATGTTGTTGTAACCGGAGGCGTGCTGTCAGGACTAGGAAAAGGAGTTACTGCGAGTAGCATAGGAGTATTACTAAAATCAGCAGGATTAAGCGTTACTGCAATAAAAATAGATCCATATGTAAATAGTGATGCTGGGACCATGAGCCCGTTTGAGCATGGAGAAGTTTTTGTCTTAGATGACGGAGGAGAAGCCGATCTTGATCTCGGTAATTATGAGAGATTTTTAGATATTGCACTTTCTAAAGATAATAATATTACAACAGGCAAGGTTTACTCGTCAGTCATAGAAAAAGAAAGAAGAGGAGATTATTTAGGAAAAACAGTACAGGTTGTCCCCCACATAACAGATGAAATTCAAGACTGGATTGAGAGAGTATCTCATTTGCCTAGTGACAATACAGATTCAATCCCGGATGCTTGCGTCATTGAGCTAGGAGGAACAGTTGGCGATATTGAAAGTGCCCCATTTATTGAATCTTTAAGGCAGTTTCAATTTAGAGTAGGGAAAGAAAACATATGTTTTGTCCATGTTAGCTTAGTTCCTGTAATGGGGCCTGTTGGTGAACAGAAGACTAAACCTACTCAACATACGGTCAAGGAGTTAAGGGGATTAGGAATAATTCCTGATATTTTGGTATGTAGATCTGAAGTTCCATTAGTTGAAGATACTCGCGAAAAATTAGCTGCTTTTTGCCATGTATCTCCAAACGCTGTTATCTCTGCCCATGATGTTTCAAATATCTATCAAGTACCAATTATGATGGAAAAACAAGGTGTAAGTGAAATACTATCTATAAAACTTGATTTTGAATTGCCGAATGATAGGAGTTTATTGGTAGATTGGAAAATTATGGCCGAACACGTTGATTCATTGGAAGAAGAAGTACATATTGCAATGGTAGGTAAATACACTGGATTATCAGATTCTTACCTCAGTGTAATAAAGGCCTTACAGCATTCATCTTATATTGTAGGTAGAAAATTAATTATTGATTGGATAGAGTCAGTGAATCTCGAAGATGAAATTAAAAAATCAGATTCTAAAATGTATGATCATTCTTGGAAATTATTAAAAGAAGCCGATGGAATCTTAGTTCCTGGAGGATTTGGGAGTAGAGGCATTGAAGGTAAAATTCTCGCAGCCAAGTATGCCAGAGAGAATAAAGTACCATATCTAGGGGTGTGCCTAGGATTGCAGATTGCAACAATTGAATTTTGTAGGAACGTACTCGGAATGAAGAACGCTAATTCAACTGAATTTGTTGAAGATTCAGAAAATCCAGTTATTATTTTTATGCCAGAAATATCCAAAACACACATGGGAGGTACAATGAGACTTGGAACCAAACCCACTTCATTTTTGGTTGAGGACTGCAAAATACGTAGATTGTATGGAAATAAAGCATATGTTGATGAAAGGCATAGGCATAGATATGAAGTTAATCCTGAGTTAATAGACAGGATTGAAAGTGCTGGATTAGTTTTTGTCGGCAAGGATGAAACTGGTCAGCGATGTGAGATAATGGAATTGAATGATCATCCATATTATATCGGTACGCAATATCATCCAGAATTTAAATCAAGACCCAATAGACCAAGTCCTCCTTTCCTTGGATTATTAAAAGCGGCCTGTGGTATTAAAATCTAATCAATAGAAACTGGTAAAACACGAGTGGTACGATATCCTTGCAGTACCTTCATGTACTTTTTTGAAGCAAAATCTGAGTCCAAAGATTCATCTCCCGTCTCTATTCTCAATTTTCTTACAGTCAAAAGTTTTGCAGGAGTAACTATTCCCAGAATGTTATCAATTCCTATTTTACGAATTACGTTTGGAGATAATTGTAAATTACCTCTTCCAATCAAAAAACCTTGCCCTCCCATTGGAGAAAGTAAAACTATTATTTCTCCCTTATGTAATGATATGATTTCTAATAATCCTTTTTCATCCAAATCCAATCCGATTATTTTTTTTCCAAGTGTTGCATCCATTCCAAGCGTGGTTAAAGTAAAACCTAAAAACTCTCCAATTGTACTTAATGTCCCTCCTGAACCCCATATTATTAATGTATTATCATTAAGAAGAATTTCATTTATATGATCTGCTAAACCTTCAATAATCTCCTCTTCGCCAGATATTTCAACTCTCTGTTTGGAGCCTTGCATCCAACGAGGACTTGAGGGTGTAATGGCTTCTGCATAATGCCTTACAACCCAATCACCATTTCTGTAACGCTCTTCATCTAAATCTAAAACTTCAGTACTTGCAACTAGCAAGTCACCTCTCATCCAAGCAGAAAGAACTTCAGCAGCAGCCTTGGGAGAAGCAGCAAAAGAACCGGAATACATTTTTACTCCTGTAGGAACTCCTATTACTGGTTTTTTAGGGCAACCCAATTTGTCTAATTCCGCCATAATGTCCCGAGTAGTTCCATCACCACCTGCATAAATAAGTAAATCTATTCCATGCTTAATTACATCTTTAACAGCATTTTGAGTATCATTAAAAGTAGTATCTCCTGAAGATTCGTGAACTTCAATTATTGAGCCAATATTAGCCCCTAAAGGTATCCAATCTGTACCCATTCGGCCCTTACTAGTTATCCATGATATTTCTTCAAACTTTCCACGATATAGGTTTAGAAAATGATTTAGAAATAATTCAAGTCTTGGCCCTGATCTATCACTGGCTCCGAGAGATCTGGCGATCTCTGCCTGGCCATCTGAACCTTTGAGACCAAGTTTTCCTCCCAATCCTGCATCCGGATTTACAATCAACCCTAACCTAAACATAGTATCCGGTAGGGATAGACGTTATTATCGCTACATACCCGTTGCGCATGACATGAGAGTCGTTGTTGCACTAGGAGGGAATGCACTCTTGCGTAGAGGAGAGGCTTTAACATCTGAAAATCAAAGAAGAAATGTGAAGATTGCTGCAAAATCAATTGCACCCCTGATTAGTAAATATCAGGTAGTAATAACACACGGTAATGGCCCACAAGTTGGCCTATTATCACTTCAATCATCAGCATATAAAGAAGTCAAGGCTTATCCTTTAGATGTTTTAGGTGCTCAAACAGAAGGTATGATTGGATATATGATTGAGCAAGAGTTGGGGAACTTGCTACCAATTGAAGTCCCCTTTGCAACAATATTAACAATGGTCGAGGTTGATCCAGAAGATCCTGCATTTGATAATCCGACAAAACCAATAGGTCCAGTTTATACAAAGAAAGAAGCACAAGAATTGGCAAAGGAAAGAGGTTGGACAATAGCACCTGATGGAGATAAATGGAGAAGAACAGTGCCTTCCCCAATTCCTCAAAGAATTTTTGAATTAAGGCCCATCCATTGGTTATTAGAAAAAGGGACAGTAGTAATTTGTGCTGGCGGAGGTGGGATTCCGACGATGTATGAAAAAGATGGTACATTGAAGGGCGTTGAAGTAGTCATAGACAAAGATAGAGCTAGTGCCTTATTAGCAACACAAATTAATGCAAGAGTATTGATTTTGGCAACTGATTCCGATGGAGTTTACTTGGATTGGGGAACTAAAGATGCAAGAAAATTAGATAAAATTACGCCACAGGAAATTGAAAAATATAAATTCGACGAGGGGTCAATGGGACCCAAGGTCGAGGCTGCATGTGATTTTGTAAATAAAACAGGAGAAAGAGCTGTGATTGGATCTTTAACAGACTTAGAAAAAATGATTGCTGGTGAGGCCGGTACACAATTTATTATGCCTTAATACATAGTTTAGATATTGTTTTGTATAAATGTCTTCATATCATAAAGGTTTCTCGCGTTTAATAGAGGAGTGTCCTATGTCAATGCTAAATGTTGAAATTGACAATAGTGAAATTCGTCAATATGAAGCTGGAATTACTTTTGGAAATATCATTAAAGATGTTTTTGGGCGTAAATCTGGTTCAGTCGCAGTATTAGTAAATGGCATAGAAAAAGATATGTCGCAATCTCTTGAAACAGACTGTAAAATAGAGCCAATCTATGGTGAATCTGAAGCGGGATTGTATATCCTAAGACATTCATGCGCCCACTTACTGGCGCAGGCAGTAACAGAATTATTTCCAGATGCTAAACCTACAATCGGGCCTCCAATCGATCATGGATTTTACTATGACTTTTACATGGATTCAATTGGTGATGAAGAATTAAAAAGAATTGAAGAAAGAATGAGAGAAATAATGAAGCAAAATCAACCAATTTCAAGAGAAGAACACAATAATGAATCATTACGAGAGATATTTATAGATAATCAATTTAAGATAGAAATTATTGATGAAAAAATAGGACATGAAACAGGTTCATCAATATATAAACAGGGAAATTTTGTCGATTTATGCAGGGGCCCTCATGTTTCTTTTACATCGCAATTACGATGGTTTAAGTTAACTAGTACAAGTCAAGCATATTGGCGTGCTGACTCTAAAAAAGAATCATTAACAAGAATATATGGCATGTGTTTTGCGACCAAAGAAGGATTAAAAAATAGAGAGAAGCAACTGCAAGAAGCTGCTAAAAGGGATCACAAAAAAATAGGTAAAGAAATGGAATTGTACATGATTGATGAGATGATTGGCAGAGGATTACCAGTGTGGCTCCCAAATGGAGAAATAATAAAGTCATCAATTGAGAAATTTGCTCTAGAAACAGAAGATATGTACGGATACCAGCGAGTAACGACTCCTGTTCTAGGAAAAAAACAACTTTTTGAAACAAGTGGACATTTACCGCATTATGCAGAGGGGATGTATCCTCCAATGAAAATGGACGATGGAGAATATTATCTCAAAGCAATGAACTGCCCAATGCACCACTTGGTTTATAGAAACAAAAAACGTTCCTATAGAGATTTACCGGTCAGAATTGCAGAATATGGTACAGTTTATAGAAATGAATTATCTGGTACTTTATCTGGATTACTAAGAGTCAGGATGCTATCAATGAATGATGCTCATATTTATTGTACATTGGATCAAGTAGCTGGAGAATTTGCTAATAATATAAAGATGGTACAAGATTATTACAGAACCTTTGGATTTGAAGATTATTATTTTAGACTTTCTTTATGGGATCCCGAAAATAAAAATAAATACATTGATCAACCGGAAAACTGGGAATCCACACAAAACCATCTGAGGAGCATATTAGATGATTTAGGAGTCCCTTATGAAGAAAGTATTGGCGAAGCTGCATTCTATGGCCCGAAAGTTGACATACAGTTTACAACAGCAATAGGGCGAGAAGAATCAATGTCCACAATTCAGTTAGATTTCGCAGCTAAAGAACGTTTTGGATTGACATATACTGATGAGACTGGGTCGGATAATGCTGAAGTTTTCGTAATTCACCGTGCGCCACTTTCAACGCATGAAAGATTTGTTGCCTTCTTAATAGAGCATTGGTCAGGTAATTTTCCTACTTGGCTATCTCCAATTCAAGTACAAATTATAACAATCTCTGAGAAACATCAAGAATATGCAAATAACTTGGCGCAGAATCTTAAGGAGTTAGGAATAAGGGCAAATACGGATACTTCGGATAACACCATTGGCAAGAAAATAAGAATGCACAGAACCATGAGGCCAGCCTATATGGTAATTATTGGCGATGAAGAATCCATCAATGGAACTGTTTCAATTAGAGCCAGAGATGGGCGTCAGAGAAATGGAATGGCATTAAATGAATTTATTGAAGAAATTTCATTAGAAAATACTAATCGTAAAACTACATTAAATTTAGTACAAGATAAATGATATTGATAGCATGATTGTAAATATTGCAGGATATAGATTTGTGGACCTCCATGATCCTGAAGAAATGAAAGTACGTTTCTTGGAAGAATGCTTAGATTTAGAATTAAAGGGAACTGTTTTGTTAAGTTATAATGGAATAAATTTTTATGTAGCAGGAAGTCAAAAATCGATTGATGAATTTATAAAATTTATTGAGCAGGATGAGCGCTTGCTTGACATACCTCTAAAAAAAAGTTACACTGAATATCAGCCATATAGAAGGATGATTGTAAAAAAGAAAAAGGAAATAATTTCATTGGGACTTTCTGATGTTAGGCCAATTGAACATACTAGCCCGTCCATTAGTCCAAATAATCTTAAACAATGGTTGGATGAAAATAAAGATTTTATTCTACTTGATACAAGAAATGATTACGAATTAAGAGTAGGGAGTTTTGAAAAATCCATTGATCTAAATATTAAGACATTTAGAGGATTTCCTGATGCAATTAAAGATTTAGATGTAGATAAATCAAAAACTGTAGTCATGTTTTGTACTGGAGGGATACGATGTGAAAAGGCCTCAGTAGTTATGGAAAATGAAGGATGGAAAAATGT